>JBOHMK010000376.1:0-4272 GCA_050730115.1 Acetobacteraceae bacterium | reverse complement strand
GGGAACGAAGTGCACCCCTTTCGGAACCAGCGGCCCGACATCGCGCAGCACCGACTGCTTGGTCGAGCCGACATCGGAAAGAATCGCTCCGGGCCGAAGGTCGGAGGCAATCGCCTCGGCGATCGTCGCAAAGGCGCCAACCGGTGCGCACAGCAGGATCCCGTCCGCGTCTCGGACCGCGTCCCTGGGATCTGCCTCATAGCGATCGCCGAGCGCGAGCGCGCGGGAGCGTGAGAGTGCCTCCGGGCTCGAGTCGTGGATCACAATTTCCCGAGCGAGGTCGCCACGCGCCCGGGCAACCCTGGCGATCGAGCTACCGATAAGACCGATGCCGAGCAGCGCGACGCGGCCAAATATCGCCTCAGGCATCGGCCGTTTCGCGCACCATGAAGGCGGTCAGCGCCTCGGCCACCGCCTCGCATTCCTCGCCGGTGCCAATCGTGATGCGCAGGCAGTGCGGCAGGCCATAGCCGGCGGCACGGCGCACGATGATGCCACGGGCGCGCAACGCGGCATCGGCGGCAGTGGCACGCGCCTCGGTCGAAAAATCGGCAAGCAGGAAATTCCCCTCGCTCGGCCAGACTTTGATCCCCGCGGCGGCCAGCGCTGCGGCAAGCCGGGAGCGCCATTCCCGATTATGTGCGCGGCCCTGTTCCAGCCAGCCGGCCTCGGCCAGCGCCGCAATCCCGGCCGCCTGGGCCGCGGCATTCACATTGAAAGGTTCGCGCACCCGGTTCAGCACGTCGACGATCGCCGCCGGCGCATAGGCCCAGCCGAGCCGCATGCCTCCCATCCCGAAGATCTTGCTGAAGGTGCGCGTCATTACGGTGTTTTCCGCGCTTCTCACCAGCGCGATGCCGGGCTCGTAGTCGGGGCGTTCGACGTACTCGGCATAGGCCGCGTCGAGCACCAGCAGCACCTCTGGCGGCAGCCCGGCCCTCAGCCGTGCCACTTCTTCGGCCGGAACCATGCTGCCGGTCGGGTTGTTCGGGTTGGCAAGGAAGACAATGCGTGTCGCCGGTGAAACCGCCGCCAGCATCGCGTCGACGTCGGCCGTCAGATTGCGCTCCGGAGCTTTGACAACACGCGCCCCGGCATACCGGCCGGCAATCCCGTAGATCGAAAAGCCATGCGCGCTCATGATGATCTCGCTGCCCGGGCCGCTGTAGGCGAGCGCCAGCAGGTAGATGAGATTGTCCGAGCCGGCACCGCAGACGATCCGTTCCGCCTCCAGGCCAAAGGCGCGCCCGATCGCCCGCCTGAGCTCCCGCGCGTCGCCGTCCGGATAGAGGTGCATCTTTGGTGCCAGCGCCGCATAGGCCCTGCGGGCGCCGGGCGGCGCTCCGAACGGTCCCTCGTTGGAAGAGAGCTTGATCGTCCGGTTGCGGCCCGGCAGTTCGGATTCGCCGCCGATATAAGGCGAGATCGTCAGGATTTCCGGTCGCGGGCTCGGTCGGTTGCTCATCTATCCCGTGGCTCCTCAGGAATCGCGTAGGCCCCGACGAGCAGCGGGGGCTCCGCCAGGTGCTCGAGTCGGAACGGCCGGGGATCCGAATCCGGGATGAAGCCCTGAACCTCTGCCAGCGCCCGTGCGAGCCCCGCTCTGCGGTCGCGCTCGATCAGCACCATTCCGGGAGTGAGCCCGGCGGCGGTGAGGTTCGCGACCAGCCGGGTGCGGCTCAGTTCGGGCGGAAAGGAAAGCCCGAGCAGACTGCGGTCATTCGTCGATGGGTCGGGTGGCGAGGTCGAAAGGACGAGCGCCGCCAGCGGCGGACTGCCCTCGGGCCGGGGCGTCCAGAAAGGCAGCCGGGCAACCACATACGTGCGCGGCGATTGCGGTCCGCCGAGGGTCTGCCACCACGCCCCCGCCGGGTCTCCCTCCGCCGGGAACGGCAGGACGGCAACCGAGGCCCCGGCGCCAAGTTCGGCGATCGTCCGCGCCGGGGAGTGATGCGCGCGAAGCGGTACCAGGGCGCCGAAATGCTCGCGCGCCAGCGCCGCATACTCGCCGCCCGCGTCGCTCTCACAGACGGCGACCGAAAAGGCGGCCTGCATGGCCGTGGTTCCGGCGAAGATCTCGCGCCAGACCCGGACTAGCGTCGCCATCGGCAGCGGACCGTGATGATGGCCGAGGCGCCGGCGAATGATCTCCGCTTCCCGCCCCGGCCTGAACACCGCCCCGGTCTTCAGCCGCTCACGTGCCAGCCGCGCCACCACTTCCGATCGCTCTACCAGGAGTTTGTGCAGCCCTTCGTCGAGCCGGTCGATCTCACTCCTGGGTGCCTCGAGCTGCCAGTCGCCGGGTTCGGTCGGTGGGTCATCGGCGGCAGGGACGGAGGCGGGCATGGGCTTTCCTTGATGCCAGCCATGGATAGCCGAAGGCGCCCAGGCTGCCTACTGCCCGTTCTCGGCTTGACGAAAGACGGCCCTCCGTGAACCCTGATCCGATGCTCGACCCCAGCTCACTGCACGACCGCCTGTTGACGATCGACACCCATATCGACATTCCTTGGCCGGACCGAGGCGATGCCTTCGGTCCGAGTGATCGGCGCGTGGATCTGGCCAAGATGCAGAAAGGCGGCCTCAAGGCCGGCTGCTTCGCCGCCTACATCCCGCAGGGGCCCGTGACCGCGGAAGGTGAAGCGGCCGCCTTCGAACGCGCCCGGGCCATGCTGGCGGCGATCGGCGCCATGTCCGGCAACCGCAACGGCATCGAGGCCCATGGGGCACAAAGCGCGGCCGACATCGAAACGATCTGGCGCGCGGGCGCGCTCGCGGTCGTGCCCGCGGTCGAGAACGGCTACGCCATCGGCACCAATCTCGAACGGCTGGAGATCCTGGCCGCACTCGGCGCCCGCTATCTCACCCTGACCCACAACGGGCACAACGCGCTCGGCGATTCGGCCGTGCCGCGCACCGATCTCGGCGATCGCGAAGCACGCCATGGCGGGCTTTCAAAATTCGGACACGCCGCGATCGACCGCATGAACCGGCTCGGCATCATGATCGACGTCTCGCACGCCGCAAAAAGCACCATGCTGCAGGCGATCGCCGCCTCCCGCGCGCCGGTCGCGGCGACGCACTCCTCGGTCCACGCGCTCTGCCACCATCCACGGAACCTCGATGACGAGCAGCTCGACGCGCTGGCCGAGCGCGGCGGCGTGGTGCAAATCACGGCGGTACCTGGTTTTCTTCGCCCCAACGGCAAGGCCGCCGAGGTTGGCGTCATCGATTTTGTTGACCATATCGATTACGCGGTGCGCAGGGTCGGCATCGCCCATGTCGGGATTTCTTCGGATTTCGACGGCGGCGGTGGCTTTCATGGTTGGCATGACGCCTCCGAAAGCCGCAACCTGACCGCCGAGCTGCTGCGCCGCGGCTATGATGAAACGGCAATCGCAGCCCTTTGGGGCGGCAACTTTCTCCGCGTCATGCGCGCGGTCGAAGCACTCGCCGAAGGCGCCGCCCGGTGAAGGCCCTCCGCACCACCACCCTGCCGGACGGCACACGGGTACCGGCCTTCGGTCAGGGCACCTGGTACATGGGGGAAGCTCCCGGCAAGGCCGCCGCCGAGGCCAACTCGCTGAGCCTCGGCCTCGATCTCGGCCTGACCCTGATCGATACCGCCGAAATGTACGGCTCCGGCGGCGCGGAGCGGATCGTTGCCAAGGCAATCGCCGGCCGCCGCGAGGACGTCTTCCTGGTCTCGAAGGTGCTCCCGTATCATGCCACAACCGCAGGCACGAAACAGGCATGCGAGCAAAGCCTCAAGCGGCTCCGCACCGACCGGATCGATCTCTACCTGCTGCACTGGCGCGGCTCGGTGCCGTTCACCGAGACGCTCGAAGGCTTCCGGCGGCTCGAACGCGACGGCAAGATCCGCTACCACGGGGTCAGCAATTTCGACCGGCGCGATCTCGAAGCGTGGTCGGCACTCGACGGCGGCAGCACGGTCGCCGCCGACCAGGTGCTCTACAACCTCGCGACCCGCGGCGTCGAATGGGACCTCGTGCCGTGGTGCCGCGAGCGCGGCGTTGCGATCATGGCCTATACGCCCTTGGGGCAGGGCGGCATGCTCGGCAACCGCACGCTCGGCGAACTCGCCCGCCGGCGTGGTGCGAGCCCGGCGCAGGTGGCGCTCGCCTGGCTGCTGCGGCAGGAGGGGACCATCGTGATACCGAAAGCCGCCCGCCCCGAGCATATGCGCGAGAATTGCGGCGCGCTCGACCTCGAATTGGCGGCCGAAGACGTCGCGGCACTCGACAGCGCGTT
>JBOHMK010000375.1:0-9777 GCA_050730115.1 Acetobacteraceae bacterium | reverse complement strand
AATAAAGCTTGACCGTCTCGTCGCCGGAGGCGTTGTTCGCCTTCTGGTTGATGATGGTGTCGATGATCACCGCGGTCGTGCCGGTCTGGCGATCGCCGATGATCAGCTCACGCTGACCGCGTCCGATCGGGATCAGGGCGTCGATCGCCTTGAGCCCGGTTTGCATCGGCTCGTGCACCGGGCGGCGCGGGATGATGCCCGGTGCCTTGACCTCGACGCGCCGCGTCTCGGTGGCCTCGATCGGCCCCTTGTCATCGATCGGGTTGCCAAGCGCATCGACGACCCGTCCGAGCAACGCCTTGCCGACCGGCACGTCCACGATCTCGCCGGTGCGGCTGACGGTGTCACCCTCGCGGATCTCCCGATCCTCGCCGAAGATCACCACGCCGACATTGTCGGTCTCGAGGTTGAGCGCCATGCCCCTGACCCCCGCACCCGGAAACTCGACCAGCTCCCCCGACATCACGTTCGATAGCCCGAACACCCGGGCAATGCCGTCGCCCACGCTCAGCACCTGGCCGGTTTCGGAGACGTTCGCTTCCGAATCGAAATTGGCAATCTGCTTTTTCAGGATCTCCGAGATCTCGGCGGGGCGGATCTCCATCACGCGGCTCCCTTCATGGCGTGCTGCAGACGTTGCAGCCGTGACTTCAGGCTCGAATCGTAGAGGCGGGCACCAATCTTCAGCACCAGCCCGCCGAGCAGAGTGGGATCGATCTCCTTGATAATCTCGACGCTTCCGTAGCCGGCCTCGATCAGCCGGGCCCGGAGCTGGCTCGTCTGGATATCGTCGAGCGGGTGGGCGGAAATCACCATCGCCGTCACCACCCCGCGCCTCGCCGCGACCAGACCCGCGAACGCGTTGACGATGCTCCGGAGCTTGCGCAGTCGTCGATTGGCCGCCACCACGCCCACGAAGTTGTGCAGGAGCTTGCCGAATCCCTCGGCCGCGAGCACCGCAAGCGCTCCCTTGGTCGCCAACGCGGGATCGAAGATCGGGCTCTCCAGCAGGCGCCGGAAATCGGCACTCTGATCGATCAGTCGTCCGAGTTGCTCCATCTCGCGGACCACCTGGTCGAGCGCGTGCTGCTCCTCGGCCTCGGCATAGAGCGCGCGCGCGTATCGGTCGGCGAGGCCGCCGGTTGGCGTCGACAATGTCGCTTCGGATGCCACGACGATCGAACCATGGTTGGGCCGCACACAGCGGCCGGGAGTATTGCTTTCCGGCCCGCGGCCGGCGGCCGGCCTCTAGCATGCACGAGCTTCGCGGCGCAATATGCACGCCAGCGCTTTCGATGCGCTAAAGAAACGATGTCGGGTCGATATCGACCCTGATCCGCGCCGCCCGCGGCACCTCCGCCCGCTCGAGCCAGCCGCGGATCAAGGGCTGCGGCGCCACCCGGCGCGCAGTCTTCAACAAAAGCCGCCGCCGGTAGCGCCCGCCAAGCCGCGCCAGCGGCGCCGGCGCCGGGCCGAGCACGGTGATCCCGGCTCCCGCCGGAGCCGCGCGCCCGAGGGCCCCGGCAGCCCGGTCCGCAAGCTCGGCTGATGCAGCGCTGACGATGATCGCGGCGAGCCTTCCGAACGGTGGCCACTGCCCTGGCCGACGCGCCGCCGCTTCGGCTTGCATAAAGCCGTCCGGGTCGCCCGCGGCGAGCGCCTGCATCACCGGATGCTCCGGGCACCAGGTCTGCAGCAAGACCCGCCCCGGCGCCTCGGCCCTGCCCGCGCGCCCCCCCACCTGCTGCAACAATTGGAAGGTCCGCTCCCCGGCGCGCAGGTCGCCGCCGGCGAGCCCCAGATCCGCATCGACCACGCCGACCAGCGTAAGATGCGGAAAATGCCAGCCCTTGGCCACGATCTGAGTCCCGATGACAAGATCGACGGTCCGCTCGATGATCGCCCGGCTCGCCGCCTCCGCCGCCTTCGGGCCCGAAAGCGTATCGCTCGCCATGATCAACCGCCGCGCCGACGGCAGCAGCCCGGAAATCTCCTCGGTGATGCGCTCGACGCCGGGTCCGACCGGCGTCAGGCTCGCTTCTTTCCCGCATGCCGGGCAGGCCGGCGGCGTCGCCAGCGTATGCCCGCAATGGTGGCATTGCAGCACCCCGGGCAGCATCGGGGCCCGGCGATGCTCGACCAGCCAGGCCGAGCAGTTCGGGCACTCCATCCGATGTCCGCAGTGCCGGCACACCGTCAGCGGCGCATAGCCGCGTCGGTTCAGGAACAGGAGCGCCTGCTCGCCCGCTGCCAGCGTCTCGGAAAGTGCTGCCAGCAGAGGGGCGGAAAGAAACCGGCCACGTTCCGGAGGCGTGCACCTGAGGTCGATGGCGCCGATCTCCGGCAGCCGTGCGCCACCATGCCGCACCGGCAACGTGACCCGCCGATACCGGCCCCGATCAACATTGACGAGGGTCTCCAGGCTCGGGGTCGCAGACACCAGAATCGCCGGCGCCGAGCAGAGCCGCGCCCTGACGACCGCCATGTCCCGGGCGTGGTAGATCACGCCATCTTCCTGCTTGAACGCGGCCTCGTGCTCCTCATCGACCACGATCAGGCCGAGCGTCGGGAACGGCAGGAACAGCGCCGAGCGCGCGCCCACCACCACCTGTGCCTCACCCGCGGCCACGGCGGCCCAGGTCAGGCGGCGCCGGCGCGGCGAAAGCTCCGAGTGCCAGATCATGGGCGGGGCACCGAAGCGGCGCTCGAAGCGCGCGAGCCACTGCGCCGAGAGCGCAATCTCCGGCAACAGCACCAGCACCCCACGGCCCATCCGCAAGCTCGCGCTGATCGCCTCCAGATAGACCTCGGTCTTCCCCGAACCGGTCACGCCGTCGAGCAGAGTGACCGAGAAGCCGCCGCCTGCGGCCTCCGCAAGAACTGCCGCCGCCCGCTCCTGATCTGTGGAAAGAATCGGCCCGGAGTGTGTCGGGTTCGGCACCGGAGGCGCCTCGTCTGGCTGCTGCCGTGGGCTTGTCGGACGGAAGCCGCGCAGCGTCATCGCCAGCACCGCCCCAGCCGGGGAGAGCGTGTAGCCGGCCACCCAGTCGATGAACCGCCTGAGCGATGCCGCCAGCGGCGGCGCCGGCACCGTAGCGGTGAGCGGCCTGATGAGCGGCTCCTCCACACGCCCTCCCGCCACCCCATCCCAGACCACGCCCAAAGCCTCGCGCCGGCCGAGCGGCACTTTGACCAGCTCGCCCGGCTTCGGATCGAGTCCGTCGGGCACCGCGTAATCGAGCGCCGCGGCCAACGGGTAGGGAAGCAAAACCGGCACCGTCCGCACGCGCTTCCTTCCGCTCGCCTCCCGCCCTCTGTATGGTCGGTTTTTGCGAGCCTTGGCGAGAGCGCGACACCGCAATGAAGCTCTTCCTCGATACCGCCGACGTGGCCGAGATCCAGGCCCCAGCCCGCGATCGCCAGCCGAACAGCAACAGCTTCCGGCCGATCGGATGAGCGGCGTGCGCCGGCTTGATCTTCCCGAGCCCGCGGCCGTAGCCGCGTTCCTCCGTGCCAACCCGGGGTGGCTGGCCGAGAATCCCGATCTCTACCGCACCCTCCTCCCGCCGGTGCGCGTCCATGGTGAGCCGCTTGCCGATCACATGGCGGCCATGCTGGAAGTGGCGCGCGCCGAGGCGAACAATGCGCTCGCCGCCGGACGTGCCGGGCGGAGCCTCGCAGGACGGATCGAAGAAGCCATCCTGGCGCTCGTCAGGGCAACCGATCCGGTCGCCGCGCTCTCGGCGGAGTTGCCTGCCCTCTTGGCAGTCGATGCGGTGACGCTCGGCCTGGAAGCGGAAATTCCCGGCGCCCGGGCGCTGCCCACCGGCATGATCGACCGCCTCTTCGGCAAGGACGAGGTGCGCCTCAGCAGCCGGGGAACGGCCGCCTTTCCGAACGCCTCCGAGAATGTCCTCTTGCATGGCGAGGCAGCGGCGCTCGCCCGCTACGAGGCGCTGGTGCGCCTCCCGGGCACCGCCGTCCCTGCCCTGATCGCGCTCGCCTGCCGGGATCCGTTCGCCGCCCCCGCCCGCTCCGCACGGGCGCCTCTGATGTTGCTCGGTCGCGCGGCAGCCGCGGCGCTGGAACGGGCGTGACCGCCGAAGAGGCATGCTCCGCCTGGCTCAACTGGCTCGCCGGCGAGCGGCGGGCGGCAGCCGGGACCTCGGCCGCCTATCGCGCAGATCTGGCCGAGTTCATCGGCTTCCTCACCAAGCATCTCGGGGCCGAGCCCGACCTCGAATCGCTCTCTCGCCTCGCCATCGGCGATTTCCGCGCCTGGCTTGCGGCCCTCGCCGCCGCCGGGAACGGGCCGGCAAGCCGGGCGCGGCATCTCGCCGCCGTCCGGAGCTTTTTCCGTTATCTCGCCCGCCGCCACGGGGTCGAGAACCCGGCCTTGCAGCTTCTCCGCACCCGACGCCCCGGCCGGCCTCTGCCGAGGGCGCTCTCGATAGCAGAGGCCGGCGCGGTCGTGGGCGAGATCGGAGCCGCAACCGCAGATCCCGCGGCCGCGGCGTGCCACACTGCCCTCTTCGCGCTGCTCTATGGCAGCGGGCTGCGCATCGGCGAGGCGCTGGCGCTTTCGGTCGCGGATGCGCCGCTCCCCGGCAGGAACGAGATGCTGCGCGTTCGCGGCAAGCGGGCCAAGGAACGGCTCGTTCCGGTGCTGCCCGCCGTCAGAACGGCGATCGCAAGCTGGCTTGCCCGGCACCCTGACCGACACCCCTCGGCACCCCTCTTCCTCGGCGTCCGCGGCCAACGCCTCTCCGCCGGCGTCGCCGAGCGCGCACTCCGCAACTTCCGCCGCCTCCACGGCCTGCCCGAGCACGCAACACCGCATGCGCTACGCCATTCCTTCGCCACCCACCTGCTCTCCGCCGGCGCCGATCTTCGCTCGCTCCAGGAACTGCTCGGCCACTCCAGCCTCTCGACCACTCAGCTTTACACGGCGGTGGACGAAGCGAAGCTGATCGCGGTCTGGAAGGCCTCTCATCCGCGCGCGACATAAGGGCCGCATGGGCGCGCTGCACCATCGTCATCACGCCGACCCCCCATCCGACCACGGAGAAGCTCCCGCCGGCCTCGCCTTCGGCCTCGCCTTCGCCGCCGGCACCGCGCTCAATCTCGGCTTCGTTGCCCTCGAAGTGGTGGTCGCCGTATCCGCCAATTCGACCGCGCTCCTCGCCGATGCCGGACACAATCTCGGCGACGTGCTCGGTCTCATCGCCGCCTGGGCCGCCGCCACGCTCGCGCTGAGATTGCCCTCGGCGCGCTTCACCTATGGCCTGCGCAGCGGCACCATCCTCGCCAGCCTCGCCAACGCCGCGATCCTGCTGATCAGCATCGGCGCGATTTTGGTCGAGGCACTGCGCCGCCTGATCGCGCCTCAGCCGGTCGATGCCTGGTGGGTCGCCGGCATCGCCCTCGTCGGCATCGCGGTCAATGCCGCGACCGCCGCCCTGTTCGCTTCCGGCCGCCAGGGCGACCTCAATGTCCGCAGCGTCTTTCAGCACATGCTCGCCGATGCCGTGATCTCGGCAGGCGTGGTGGTGGCCGCACTCCTGATCGCCTGGACCGGCTGGAACCGGATCGATCCCTTGGCCAGCATCGCGATCGTGATCGTGATCGGCTGGACCACCTGGGGCCTCTTTCGCGAATCGCTCGCCATGATGCTCGACGCCGTGCCGGCCGCGATCCGGCCCGAGGACGTGCGGGCCTATCTGCTCGGCCTGCCGGGCGTGATCGCGATCCATGATCTGCACATCTGGCCGATGAGCACCACCGAAACCGCGCTCACCTGCCATCTCGTCGTGCCTGGCGCCGCTCCGGGCCCGGAATTCCTGACCGAGGTCGGCACGGTCCTCAAGGATCGCTTCGCCATCGGCCATCCGACCTTGCAGGTGGAGAGCACCGAGGACGTCCGCTGCGCCTTGGCACCCGAGAACGTGGTCTGAACTTCGCCGCCCTCACACCGCCGTCGCGCCCCCATCGACCGCCAGCACCTGGCCGGTGATATGCCCGCCCGCATCGGAGGCAAAAAGCAGCGCCGCCCCCTTGAGATCATGCGGCCCGCCGAGCTTGCCGAGCGGCGTCGCGGCGATGATCTCCGCGCCAAACCGCTCGAGCGTGACGTCGGTCATTTTCGAAGGAAAGAACCCCGGCGCGATCGCGTTCACGGTGATCCCGAATGGGCCCCATTCCGCGGCCAGCGAGCGGGTGAAGCTGATGACGCCGCCCTTGCTGGTCGCGTAGGCGAGCGCCCCGGGCATGGTCTTCGGCCGCCCGCGCAGTCCTTCGATCGAGGCCACATTGACGATCCTGCCTGCCCGTTGCGGCAGCATCGCCGCCCGCCCGACCGCCTGGGTCAGCAGAAACGTGCCGGTCAGATTGAGATCGATCACTTTCCGCCAGCCCGCCAGCGGATGCTCCGTTGTCGGCGCGCCCCAGGCCGTTCCGGCGTTGTTGATCAGGATGTCGATCCGGCCACAGGCCGCCATGACCTGGGCCACAATCCGCCCTGCCGCGTCCGGATCGGCGAGATCGGCGGCGATCGTGTTGGCCTCGATCCCCTGGCCCCCAAGGTGCTGCTTAGCCTCCTCGAGCTCTCCCTCCTTGCGCGCCGTCAGTGCGAGTTTCGCTCCGAACTCGCCGAGTGCCTCGGCGATCTGCAGCCCGAGCCCGCGCGAGCCGCCGGAGATCAGCGCCACCCGCTCGGAAAGATCGAACATCGCCTTCAACATCCGCGCGGGCTGACCATGCCCCTGTGCACGCTGTCAACCGCCCCTTACTCGTGCCGGGTGCAATCGGCCTCGATCCGGTAGCCGTCGGGATCGATCGCAAAGGCCGCGTAATAATCAGGCCCGTAGTCGGCGCGCAGGCCCGGGGCCCCGTTGTCGCGACCGCCCGCGGCGATCGCCCCGGCATGGAACGCATCGACGCTCCGCCGCGAGGGCGCAGTGAAGCAGAAATGCAGGCCCGATTGCGGGTCGGCCGGCACCGGGTGCACCGAGAGGCTGATCCAGAAGGCGACGCTTTCCCGCCCATAGCCGAGCGAATCGGCCCCATTGCTCAGGCACTTGTAGCCGAGCGGTGTCAGCGCCGCGTCATAGAACCGCCTGGTTCTCGCAAGCTCGCGAACTCCGATCGAAACATGATCGATCATCTTTGCATTCTCCTTCTTCCAGGGAAGAGACACTGAAGGAGATGCCGCGCATCCCGTGCAGAGGCTTGGGGAATATTGCTATAAAACGCGCATGCGAGGGGAAATCGAACGGCGCCGCCCACAGGGGCGCACAATCGCGGCTGGCCGCGGCTGGCAGGTGAGCGAACTCGTCTGTCGCCTCGGGCCGGACGATCGGCCGTTCGAGGAGCAGCACCAGGAGGTCGGCATCGCCCTGGTGCTGGCCGGATCGTTTCGCTACCGCTCGGAGACCGGGAGCGCGCTTCTCTATCCTGGCGCGTTCCTGCTCGGCAACGCCGGGACCTGCTTCACCTGCGGGCATGAGCACGCCACCGGGGACCACTGCCTCGCATTCCATTTTGATCCGGAATTCTTTTCCGAGATCGCCGCCGCCGTCACCGGCACGCATCGCTTCCGCTTCTCCGCGCCGATGCTGCCGGCGGGAGGCGCTCCGGCCCCCGTGCTGGCTGGCGCCGAGGTAGCGGCTGCAGGCGCCGAGATCGCAGAAGAAGAGGTGATCACCATCGCCGAAACCGTGCTCGGCGCGTTATCGAACCAGGCACCACAGGTTCGGGAGCCGTCTCCCAGGGACCAGAAGCGGATCGGCGATGCGCTCTGCCATCTCGAGCAGAACTTCGATCGCCCTCTCGGTCTCGCCGAGCTCGCCGCCATCGCCCGCATGAGCCGCTATCATTTCCTGCGCACCTTCCGCAGCGTACTCGGCACCACGCCGTACCGCCTGGTGCAGCACATGCGCATGCGCCGCGCCGCACGCGCACTCGCCGGCACGGCAGAACCGGTGGCCTCGATCGCCTTTGCGTCGGGATTTGGCGACCTTTCCACCTTCAATGCCCGTTTCCGGGCGCTGTTTGGCCGGAGCCCGACGCTATTCCGTGCTCAGAGCCCCCGCGCCCAGAGGCCCCGCGCTCAGAGGCCGAGACGATCGAGCGTGCGCGCGAGCACCACGGCTTCATCGTAACGCGCCGCCGCGCGCTCGCGCCCCGCAATCCCCATCGCGATCCGCCTCTCCGGCGCCCCGGCCAACTCGCCGAGCGCCCGCGCCAGCGCCTCGGCATCGCCGCGCGGCACCAGCAAGCCGGTGGCACCGTCCAGCACCTGCTCCCGCGGTCCCGGAATATCGCTCGCAACCACCGGCAGCCCCGCCAGCATCGCTTCGATCAAGACCATCGGCAGACCCTCGAAATGACTCGGCAGAGCAAAGATGTCGGCCGCCGCCAGAATTGCCGGGACGTCTTCCCGGTAACCGAGAAGCTTCAACCTCTCCCCAAGCGCGGACGCGGCAAACAGCGGCGCCAGCTCCTCGCCCCGGTCCGAACGCAGTCGCTCACCCACCACCCAAAGCTCGACATCCGGCACCGTCTCGAGCGCGCGCAACAACTCCGGATAGCCCTTGGCTCGGACCAGGCGCGAAACGATAACCACGACCACCCGCTCCGCACTGGTGCCGAGTTGGCCCCGGATCGCCGCCCGCGCCGCCGGATCCGGGCGGAAGATCGCCGGGTCCCTGCCGTTGCCAACCGCCTCGGCGCGCCGCGCAATGCCGAGCCGCCGCGCCAGCGCCGCATCCGCTGTCGAGACAGTGAGGTACGTATCGGTGAAGCGTCCGCCGAGCCACTCCATCGCCAGTGTCGCAGCCCGTTGCGGAAGCCTCGCCGGCGGGCGGAACAGGAAGCCGTGGCAGGTATAGGCGATCCGCGGCACACCGGCCCGCCGCGCCGCAACCCGCGCCAGAAAGCCGCTGATCGGCATGTGCGCATGCACCAGCCCGGGCTTTTCTGCGCGGAACATCCCAAGCAGCGCGCGATACGACGCCAAATGCGCCGGCGGTGAAAGCCGGCGCGCGAATGGCAAAGGAATGACCCGGAATCCTTCCGCCGCCACCTGGGCGAGCAGTGGGCCCTCCGGGGCGACGCCGATCATTTCGTGGCCGCGCGCCCGCCCGGCGGAGAGCAGCGGCAGCACGAACTGGCGCAGCGCAAAATCGGTATTGGTGACCTCGATGACCTTCACTCGGCCTAGCCGACCTTGCTGATCGCCCACTTCACCTGCTGCGTGCCCTCGGCATAGCCATTCAGCACCACCTGCTCGGCGCGCCGGGCCTCATTGTTGCCAAAATAGATGCTTTCCTCGAGCGTCATCCCTGCACCGTCCGCGCGCAGCCGCCAGCCGCCGCCGGAAGGCAGGCGCAGCAACGCCGCCTCGCCATCCTGCTGCAGACTCGCCGTCACCGTCGGGTGCAAATGAAAGCGGATCGTAAAGGGTTGCGGCGCCTCGGCCTCGACGGCGTCCTCGCCGCGCACATCCTCGCCGCTCTCGGCCATGTAGAGCCGGCGCCTGTGGATCGCGCCGAACGGTTTCGACCAACCGTCATGGCTGGTTTCCAGCCAGTGCGCCCCACTCGCCTCCTGGCGCTCCACCTCGACCTTTTCAGGCCGTCTCCCGAGCCCTTCGGGTGCGATCTCGGACGAGTTGACATCGGCGATCACCAGCGTCGAATGGGCCGCGGTGGCACGCAACGCGTCGCGCCTGGCATCCGAGGCCGCCGGCGCCGCGCCGCAATTGACCACCAGCCGTTC
>JBOHMK010000374.1:0-6207 GCA_050730115.1 Acetobacteraceae bacterium | reverse complement strand
CATGGTCGGCGGGCTCGCGGTGAGCCAGGTGCTCACGCTCTACACGACGCCGATCGTCTATCTCTATCTCGATCGGCTTCAGCATTGGCTGGCCCCGGGACGGGTGAAGCGCTATCCGGCACTGGCGGAGAAGCTCGGCTCGCCGGCCGAGTGATGAGGGGGCTGCCGTGAACAGGGATTCGGTCCAACTGAAAATTCCCTGTTACCGCTATCATTTTCCCTGTTACCCCGCGCTCGTTTTCCCTGTTTCCGATCTACTGAAGCGGGCTTGGCACGGCGACGGCCATGCCGCCGCTCCGGCCGTCGACGGAGCCCGGGTTCAGGGTGGGGGGAGCATGAGGGTGGGGACGCGGCCGCCGTCGCGGACGTGAGTTTCCAGTACGGCATCGGCTTCGGCAGTGTTCGAGACGCGATACCATACCCCTTCGGGATAGATGACGACGCAGGGGCCGAGTTCGCAACGGTCGAGACAGAGCGAGGCGTTGATCCGGGTCGCGGGAAGGCCGAGTTCCTTGGCGCGCGCCTTCATGTAGGCGCGCAGCTTTTCCGAGCCTTTTTCCGCGCAGGAGCCGCGCGGATGGCCGTCAGGGCGGCGGTTGCAGCAGACGAAGACGTGCGAACTGTAATAGAGGGGCGGATCCTCCGCCTGGCGTTGGCCCATGGAATTCCCTGTTTTCCGACCATGCGATAGTGATGCCTCGCTCTCACATTCGTCCCCTCCCCGCAACCCCGAGCAGAGCAGCTTCCCGGAGAGTTATCAGGGATAGCGCGGCGACGAGTTCCTGAATGCAGGCTCTCAGGTCGTCAGCGCGGCGTTCTGCCCGCTACGGTCGGCCTGCTGGAGCCAGCGCGCGAGTGCGCCCGCCAGTAGGGCGCCGATGATCGGAGCGAGCCAGAACAGCCAGAGCTGTGCGATGTGCGGGCCGCCGGCAATGAGCGCCGGGCCGGTGCTGCGCGCCGGATTGACTGAGGTGTTCGTTACCGGAATCGAGATCAGGTGGATGAGTGTCAGCGAGAGGCCAATGGCGATTCCGGCGAATTGCGTGGGGGCCCGCGGCGAGGTCGAGCCGAGAATAACTGTGACGAAAAAGAACGTGCACACGATCTCGCATACCAGGCACGACACGAGCGCATACTTGCCAGGCGAGAACTCCCCGTAGCCGTTGGCGGCGAAGCTGCCCGCTTCGAATCCGGGCTTGCCGCTGGCGATGAAATAAAGCACGGCGGCAGCGAGAATGCCCGCGATCACCTGGGCGACGATATATGGGATGACGTCTGCACCGCGGAACCGTCCGCTGGCCCAGAAGCCGATCGTGACGGCCGGGTTGAAGTGTCCGCCGGAGATGTGGCCGACAGCATACCACATCACGAGAACCGTTAGCCCGAAGGCGAGTGCGACGCCTACAAATCCGACTCCGAGCCCAGGGAATGCCGCCGCCAGCACCGCGGTGCCGCATCCTCCGAACACCAGCAGGAAGGTGCCGAAGAACTCGGCGCCGGCCCGATGCACCATCGACATCATTGCTTCTCCGCCCAATCCGTGGCGGCGGCTACCATCGTGGCAGTTGGAACGCAAGTGATCCGATGTGGGGATTTGGTAACGCAGAGTAGGATGTCGCGCCTGTCACTGAATCGAGCCCACACTGTCGGCAGCCTTGCCGGGCAGGTGGCCGCGGGGGGCGGGATCGGGCAGGCCAACGGCCATCGAGGCGATGCACATGACGCGCGAGCAAAATCTGCTGAAGGAAGCTTCTTCGCCGTATCTGCTCCAGCACGCGGACAATCCGGTGCACTGGCGGGAGTGGGGGGTGGCGGCGCTCGCTGAAGCCAAAACCGACGGCAAGCCGATCCTGCTCTCTATCGGCTATGCAGCCTGTCACTGGTGCCACGTGATGGCGCACGAATCATTCGAGGATGCGGCGACGGCGGCGGAGATGAACCGGCTGTTCGTCAACATCAAGGTCGATCGGGAAGAGCGGCCGGACATCGACCAAATCTATATGAGCGCGCTGCAAGCGATGGGCGAGCATGGCGGTTGGCCGCTCACCATGTTTCTCACGCCCGAAGGTCAGCCATTCTGGGGAGGAACCTATTTCCCGCCCGAACCGCGCTGGGGGAAGCCCTCATTCCGGCAGGTGCTGGTGGCGATCGCAGGCGCCTGGCAGCGGGAGCCACGCAAAGTCACGGCGAATGCGCAGGAGTTGACGGCGCATCTGGCGGCACTCGGCAGGGCGGAGCCCGGGCGCTTGCCGGGAGAGGATGCGCTTGGCCAGGTTGCTGCTTCGCTGATGGCGGCGCAGGATCCTGTTGAGGGCGGATTTCGCGGCGCACCGAAATTCGCGAACCCGCCGCTGATGCGATTCCTGTGGCAGGATTCATTTCGCTCCGGGCGCACCGGGCAGCGGGACGCAGTGCGGTTGCTCCTGCGCCGGATGAGCATGGGCGGGATCTACGATCATCTGGGCGGCGGATTTGCGCGCTATGCGACGGACCCGCGCTGGCTGGTGCCGCATTTCGAAAAGATGCTCTACGACAATGCGCAAATTCTCGAGCTTCTGGCACTGGCGCAGGCCGAGGTTGCGGAGCCGCTGTTCGCTGCGAGAGCGGCGGAGACGGTCGGCTGGCTCGAGCGGGAGATGCGCACCGGCGAGGGCGAGGGATCAGCGTTTGCGTCCTCACGGGACGCCGACAGCGAAGGCGTGGAAGGGAAATTTTACGTGTGGGACGCGGCCGAGATCGGCCGCGTGTTGGGCTCTGCCGCAGCCGGGTTCAGCGCCGCCTATGACGTGGCCGAGGAGGGCAACTGGGAGGGGCGGACGATCCTCCACCGGCTGGTGCCGATGGGTGCGCCGGCGTTCGAAGCGAGCCTCGCCGAGGCGCGGGAGCGGCTGTTTGCGGTGCGGGAGAGACGGGTGCCGCCGGCACGGGACGACAAGGTGCTGGCGGACTGGAACGGGCTTGCAGTCGCTGCACTGGCGCGGGCCGCGGCGGTATTCGATGCACCGCGGTGGCTCGCGCTGGCCGGCGAGGTGTTCGACTTCGTGCTGCGGACGATGGGACAAGCGGACGGGCGGGTGGCGCATGCCTGGCGAAGGGGGAGGGTGTCGGCCGCGGGACTGCTCGAGGATCAGGCGGCGATGGCACGCGCCGCGGTGGCCCTTTACGAGGCGACGGGAGATCGGCAGCGGCTGGAGGCGGGCTTGCGGATCATCGCCGCCGCGGAGTCACATTTCGCGGGGCCGGAGGGCGCCTACTACGGCAGCGCGGAGGACGCGCTCGATCTGCCCGCCGGTGGCGCGGCGCGGACGCTTCTCGCCGATGATCATGCCGTGCCGTCAGGCAACGGGATGCTGGCGGAGGTATTTGCCCGGCTCTTTCATCTGACCGGCGAAGACGGGTGGCGCGTCAAGGCGGAACGCCTGATCGGTGCGTTCATGGGCCGGGCCGGGGCGATGGTGCAATCTCCGGGTTTGCTTGGCGCTGCGGACCTGCTCATCGGGGGAGCGAGCGTGGTCGTTGCGGGGAACCATCCGGAGCTTGCCGCGGTCGCGCGGAAAGCCCCCGATCCGGCAGTGGTGGTGCTCGAGGTCGGCGAATCTGCCGAGGTGCCGACTTCGCATCCGGCGGCGGGGAGGCTCTCGGGTGCGATCGTTTGCCGCGGCGGCGTATGCAGCTTGCCGGTCACCGAACCGGGGGCGCTTTCCCGTTTGCTGCACCGCACTTGACAGGCGGCCCGGAGGAGTTTCGGATCTCCGCCCCGTGAGAGCGGAGCAAAAAACCGGATTTGCGCTGACCTCTTCTACCCCGTTCGGGCTGATGACGCTGAGCGAGGACGCGGGTGCCATTGTGGCGCTCTCGTGGGAGAGAGCCGGGGAGCAGCACGAAACGCCGCTCCTGCGGCGCGCGTGGTTCCTGCTCGGTCGCTATTTCAGCGGTGCGCATGAGGAATTCGATCTGCCGCTCCGGCCGGCGGGGACAGCGTTCGAGCAGGGAGTGTGGGTGGTGCTGCGGACGATCCCTTGGGGCGAACAGTGGACCTACGGCAAGGTCGCCCGCCTCGCGGGTGGGTCGCCACGCGCGGTCGGCCGGGCGGTCGGCAGAAATCCGATTCCGATCATCATCCCTTGTCACCGGGTGGTGGCAGCGGACGGCTTAGGCGGTTTTTCCGCGCCGGGAGGTGTCGCCACCAAGCGCGCGCTGTTGGCGCACGAGGGCAGGCTGTTCCCGGAATTCGCGGACGCCGGCTCCGGAGGTCGATAAAGGCAGCAGAGGCGGGGGAGTAACATGACCAAAGCGATCCGAATTCACCACATCGGCGGACCCGAAGTGTTGCAATGGGAGGATGTGCCGACGCCGGAGCCCGGCGCAGGCGAGGCGCTGGTGCGGCATCAGGCGGTCGGGCTCAACTTCGTCGATGTCTATTTCCGCTCCGGCCTCTACAAGGCGTCGAGCCTGCCGTTCACGCCGGGGATGGAGGGCGCGGGGACGGTGCTTGCGGTAGGGCCCGGAGTGAACGGCCTCGCGCCCGACGATCGGGTCGCCTACGGCACCGGCGCGATGGGGGCCTATGCGACCGAGCGGGTGATCGCCGCCGACCGGCTGCTCAAGCTGCCGGCGGCGATCGGCTTCGAGACGGCGGCAGCGATGATGCTGGCCGGGATGACGGCGCAGTATCTGCTGCGCCGGACTTACGTGGTGAAGCGCGGCGACACCATTCTCGTGCATGCTGCGGCCGGCGGGGTCGGGCTGATCATGACCCAGTGGGCGAAGCACCTCGGCGCCAGGGTGATCGGCGTGGTCTCGACGCCGAAGAAGGCGGAACTGGCGCGGGCGAACGGCGCGGATCATGTGCTGATCGGGCATACGGACCTGGTCGCGGAGGTGAAGAAGATCACCGATGGCGCCATGGTTCCGGTGGTCTATGACAGTGTCGGCAAGGACACTTTCATGGCGAGCCTCGACTGCCTGGCGCCGCTCGGCATGATGGTGAGCTTCGGCAATGCGTCCGGGGCGGTGCCGCCGTTCGAGATTTCGATGCTTTCGGCCAAGGGGAGCCTCTATCTCACCCGGCCGACCCTTGCGACCTATGCGGCGAAGCGGGCCGATCTGGAGCGCACGGCGGCTGAACTTTTTTCGGTGGTGGAGAGCGGGGCGGTCAAAATCCGGGTCAACCAGACTTTTCCGCTGGCCGAGGCGGGGGCGGCGCAGCGGGCGCTGGAAGCGCGCCAGACCACCGGCAGCACCGTCCTGATCCCGTAGCGCTTCGGTCCTTCCGCCCCCAGGGCGGGTCACGCCGGGCGCGGGATCGGAGCGCGCGCCGCCAGGGACGGAGCGGCAAGTCGCGCCGGGAAGCCCCCGAATCCGCCGGCGCCCCGGATGGCAGGGCAGTGCTGGCGGGCACCTTGGGGCGAATCAGCACGCCGAGGTTGCGGGTGGTGGTTCGCGTATTCTATTGTCATACAGAGGATGAGGCTCTCTGATGTCCAACATTTCGCCTGTAGTGAGCGTGCGTGTCAGCGCAAGTGAGCGTGACCTCCTGGAAGCCGCCGCAGAGCAGGCGCGCACGAGCGTCAGCGATTTCATCCGGCGCCAAGCCGTCGAGGCAGCGGAAATGGCAGTGCTCGAGCATCGGATCGTGACGATCCCGGCCGAGCATTGGGAGAAGTTCGAAGCATGGGTCGCCTCCTCGGCAAAGGAGATTCCCGCGCTGCGTAAGCTCGCGGCCAGCCGGCCCGTATGGCAGGACTGACCCCGCCAAGGCCGCTTTCCGCGAGTGACGACCGGGATAGTTTCGACTGCGGACGGGAGTCCCTGAATCAGTGGTTTCGCCGGCATGCCTGGCGCAATCAGGAAGCCAGTGTGACCCGCACCAGCATCATGTGCGACACGGCGACAGGCGCGGTTGGCGGGTTTGTCTCACTGAGCGCCGGTCAGATCGAGCGCGCAAACCTTCCGAAATCCGCCCGGCGCAACCGGCCGGACCCGATCCGGTGTTGCTGCTGGGCCAGCTTGCGGTTGACCGGCAGCACCAGAGCAAGGGATGCAGCCGCTCGCTGATGCTATTTGCCCTCACGACGGCCGTGCGGTTTTCGGACGAGATCGGATGCTTTGGCGTGCTCACGCATCCGCTCGATGATCAAGTACGGGCTTTCTACAACCGGTTCGGGTTCGAGACGCTGCCATTCGACCCGAGGCGCAGCATGATCG
>JBOHMK010000373.1:0-3599 GCA_050730115.1 Acetobacteraceae bacterium | reverse complement strand
TGCCTCAGGCTGATCGCCGGGCTCGAGAGTGCGGCCACCGGCCGGGTGATGATCGGCGGGCGCGACGTCACCGATGCGCCGCCGTCGGAACGCGGCGTCGCCATGGTCTTTCAATCTTACGCCCTCTTCCCGCACCTGACCGCCGCAGAGAACATCCTGTTCGGGTTGAAGGCACGACACGTGGCCCGCACCGAACAGACGCGCCGGCTCGAGCGGGCAGCCGGGATGCTGGGGATCGAGCCGCTGCTCGGCCGCCGGCCAGCACAACTTTCAGGCGGCCAGCAGCAGCGCGTGGCACTCGGGCGTGCAATCGTTGCCGAGACGCCGATCTGCCTGATGGACGAGCCGCTCTCCAACCTCGATGCCAAGTTGCGCGCCGAGATGCGGGTCGAGATCGTGGCCCTGCAGCGCCGCCTCGGCATCACCATGATCTACGTGACGCACGATCAGACCGAGGCGATGAGCATGGCCGAGCGCGTGATCCTGCTGAACCAGGGCCGGATCGAGCAGGATGCACCGCCGGCGGAACTTTATGCGCGGCCGGACACGCTGTTCGCAGCGCGTTTTATTGGCGCGCCGCCAATGAACCTCTTGCCGCTGGCGGCGGCGGCGGGAGCGATGGTGGTGCGCGGCACGCGGGCGCCGGCGCTCGCACCGGCAAGCTCGCGGGCGCTGATCGCCGGCATCCGGCCGGAAGCGCTGACGCTCGCCGAAGCCGGGCTCGCGGTCACGCTCGAGCGGGCAGAATATCTCGGCTCCGATACAGTACTGCATTGCCGGTGCGGCCCCGATGAACTGCCCGTGCTGATCCGCCATCCCGGCCGCCTCGAGGCCGCTCCGGGCGCCTCGCTGCACGCCGCCATTGCCCGCGGCGCAGTGCAACTTTTCGAGGCCGAGAGCGGCCGGCGCCTGGCTCCGGCCAGTGCCTCGGGCGGCTGAGGCGCGAAACCCGCCGCTCATTTCATCACCACCGAGAGGGAGATACGTCATGCCTGGAATCCGCCGCCGCACCTTGCTCGCCGGCAGCACCGCCTTGCTGGCCGCACCCGCGATCGCCGGCGCCGCAGAAGTCAAGGAGCTCAGCTTCTTCTACCCGGTCACGGTGAGCGCGCCGATGGCGAGCATCATCGAGGGCTATTGCCGTCAATACGCCAAGGAAACCGGCATCACCGTCAAGGCCGCTTATGCCGGCACCTATCCGGACGCGCTCAGCAAGGCGGTGACCGCGATCCGCGGCGGCGGTGGACCCCAATTCTCGGTCATGCTGACCTCCGATATCCACACCCTGCAGGCGCTCGACCTGATCGTTCCGCTCGAGGAAATCGGGCTCGATCAGGCGGCTGAAGCCTGGATCGACAGCTTCTGGCCGGCGTTCATGTTCAACACCCGGATCGCCGGCAAGACCTGGTCGGTGCCGTTCCAGCGCTCGACCGAAATCATCCTCTACAACCAGGATGCATTCAAAGCCGCCGGGCTCGATCCGGAACATTACCCCACCGATTGGAACGCGCAGGCGGAAGCGGCGCAGAAGCTCACCAACCGCAAAGCCTCGCCGCAGACATGGGGCCTCGAGATGGCCGCCGATATCACCAGCGGGCACTGGACTTTCGGCGCCCTCACCGCGGGCAATGCCCAGCCGCTGATGAACGATGCCGGCACCAAGGTCTTCTTCAATGCTCCGAAAACCATCGAAACCCTGCAGTACTGGGTCGATCTCTCCAGGAAGTGGCAGGTCACTCCGGCGGGCGTCACCTACTGGGCGACTCTCGTTCCCAACTTCCTGCGTGGCCAGACGGCCATCATCGTGACCAGCTCGGGCAATCTCTCCTATGTGACGCAGAATGCCAAATTTGCCTTCGACGCCGCTTTGCCGGCAGGCAATCCCAAGCCGGCGACCGTGGTCGGCGGTGGCAACCTCTATATCTTCAAGCACGCCTCGAAGGCCGAGCAGCAGGCGGCGCTCAAGTTCGCGCAGTGGCTGACGACCCCCGAGCGGGCCGCCGACTGGTCGATCCGCACCGGCTATATCGGCGTCGTCAAGACCGCGTTCGATACCAAGGCGATGCAAGACTACATCGCCAGACACCCGGTTGCAGCCCGCCCGAAGAGCTTCCTGCCGGTGGCCGTGGGTGAGCTTTCCACCTACCAGGATGCGCGCATCCAGACGCTGATCGAGAACCACATCAGCGCCGCGCTGTCCGGGAAGGCAACCGCGGCCGCGGCGATGCAGTCAGCGCAAACCGAAGCCGAAGCAGTGCTCCGCCCCTACCAGCATCTCTGATGGAGGAACGCCGCTTGTCCGGCTGGCTTTTGGTGTTGCCGGCCGCGGTGATGATCTTTGCCTTCACCAACCTGCCGCTGGTGGCAACGGCGGTGACCAGCCTCTACTCCGCGCCGATCGCCGGCCACGGCGGCGGCTTCGTCGGCCTCAGGAACTATCTCGATCTGCTGGCCGATCCCGCGTTCCGGCAGAGCCTCGTCAACAACCTTCTCTACGCGGCGATCACGGTTCCGGCGGCGATGGCGCTGGCGATGGCGATGGCGCTTGGCGTCAACGCCGCCATTCCGGGCCGTGCGATCCTCCGGCTTTCCTTCTTCCTGCCGACGATGTTGCCGATGATCGCGGTCGGGGCAATCTGGCTGTTCTTCTACACGCCCCAGTACGGACTGGTCGATCGGTTGACGCGGCTGATCGGCATGGGCCAGATCAACTGGCTCGGCGATACCTCGACCGCACTCGCAGCCATGATGGCGGTGGCAGTCTGGAAGCAGGCCGGCTTCTTCATGATCTTCTACCTCGCCGCATTGCAGGGCATCCCGCCGCAGCTACGCGAAGCGGCGGCGCTGGAAGGCACCTCGCGCGGCTATTTCTTCCGCCGGGTGACGCTGCCGCTGCTCGGCCCGACCACGCTTTTCGTGCTGGTCACGGCGACGATCAATGCGTTTTCGGTGATCGATCACGTCGTCGAGATGACGCAGGGCGGACCCGACAACGCCACCTCGCTGCTGCTCTACTACGTGTACGCGACCGGCTTCCGCTACTGGGACATCCATTCGGCAGCCGCGGCGACCATCGTGCTGGTGCTGATCCTGTCCTTGTGCGCCGCGGCTCTCTTCGGCCTGTTCGGCAGGCGGGTGCACTACCGGTGATCGCCGACCGCAGCGAACGCGGGTGGCGGCGGTTGCCCGCAGCCTCCGGAATCTGGCTGCTCGGCATCGTCTGGGCGCTGCCGCTTCTCTACGCCATCTGGAGTGCCGCGCATCCACCGCTCTATTCAACGGTCTTTTCGCTGTTCGCGCCGCTGACCTGGCAGAATTTCGTCCATGCCTGGAACGCCGCCCCATTCGCACGCTATTTCCTGAACACGGTCTTCCTGGTGACGTTCACGGTCGCGGGGCAGATCATCCTCGGCACGCTGGCCGCCTTCGCCTTTGCCAGGCTGACATTTCCGGGCAGGGACCTCTTGTTCGCCTTGCTGCTGCTGCAGCTCATGATCTCACCCGGCATTCTCCTGGTCTGGAACTATCGCGAGATCTCGTGGCTCGGCCTCGCCAACACGATCCCGGCGATGGGGATTCCCTATCTCGGATCGGCGTTC
>JBOHMK010000372.1:0-6347 GCA_050730115.1 Acetobacteraceae bacterium | reverse complement strand
CGCGCAGGCTGGATCAGCGCGAGCGCGGTCAGCGCCGTCGTGCAGCCGAGCAGCGCCCGCAGCCGGCGAGCCTCCATCATCACGGCGTTCCTTCCCCGCGCGAGCGGCCTTCCCGTTGCCGTTACGTCCTTTTAACAAGGTTTTCCGCTCCGGGGAAACCCCCGTCATCGCGCGCAACGCCGCGCCGTCCCCGTCATCGCACGATCTGTCGTCGCGAGCAGCGTCGCGCGCCTCTGGCGTACGGCACGACGTGGCGATCTCGATCCCGCCTATGCCCCCGGCGACCCGGCGACCCGGCGACCCGGCGCCCCCGGCGCCCATGGCGCTCCGCGCCTACTCCACCGTCACCGACTTCGCCAAATTCCGCGGCTGATCGACGTCCGTCCCCTTCAGGACGCCAACATGATACGCCAGAAGCTGCACCGCGATCGCCGACAGAATCGGCGCCACGAACGGATCGACCGTCGGCAGCACCACCGTCCGGCTCGCCAACCGCGTGAGCCTTCCCGCTCCTTCGGCATCGGTGAACAGGATCAGCCGCCCGCCGCGCGCCGCGGCCTCCTCGAGGTTGGACGCGGTCTTTTCGAACAGCGGGCCGGACGGAATCGCCGCGATCACCGGCACATCCTTGTCGATCAACGCGATCGGCCCGTGCTTCATTTCCCCGGCGGCATAAGCCTCGGCGTGGATATAGCTGATCTCTTTGAGCTTGAGCGCACCTTCGAGGGCGATCGGGAATTGCAAGCCGCGGCCAACGTAAAGCACGTCGCGCGCCTCGGCCACCCGTTCGGCAAGCAGGCGGATCGACCCCTCCGCCTCGAGCACAGCAGCGGCACGCGAGGGAAGTTCCAACAGCGCCGCCGTCAGCGCCGCCTCGAATTCCTCCGGCAACACGCCCCGAGCCCGCGCCGTGGCGATCGTGAGGCACGCCAGCACCGCAAGCTGCGCCGTAAAAGCCTTGGTGCTGGCAACGCCGATTTCGGGGCCCGCGACGGTTTCCAGCACCGCATCGGACTCACGCGCCATCGTGCTCTCCGGCACGTTGAGGATCGAGAGCACGTGCTGGCCCGCGCCGCGCAGGAACCGAAGCGCCGCCAGCGTATCCGCCGTCTCACCCGACTGGCTCACCAGCAGCGCGAGCCCTCCCTTGGCAAGCGGCGGCGCCCGGTAGCGGAACTCGCTCGCCACATCGGCCTCGGTCGGCAGGCGTGCCAGACTCTCGAGCCAGCAGCGCCCGACCAGTCCCGCATAGAAGGCCGAGCCGCAGGCACTGATCGCAACTCTCTGCACGCGCCCAAGGTCGAACGGCAGCGCCGGCAGCCGCACCCGCCGGGCACGGGGGTCGATCATCCGGCGCAGTACCTCGCCGAGCACGGCAGGATGCTCATGCAGCTCCTTCTCCATGAAGTGCCGGTATCCGCCTTTGCCGACCACCGCACCGGAGAGCATCGTCTCCCGCACCTCGCGCTCAACCGGCGCGCCATCGGCGCCGAAGAAGCGCGCCCCGGTGCGGCTCACCACCGTCCAGTCGCCGTCCTTGAGAAACGAGACCCGCCGCGTGAGCGGCGCCAGCGCCAGCGAATCCGAACCGAGATACATCGCGTTCTTGCCAAAACCCACCGCCAGCGGCGCCCCGCGCTGCGCCCCGATCATCAGCTCCGAATGCCCGGCAAAGATCATCGCCAGCGCGTAGGCGCCTTCCAGGCGCCCGAGCGCCGCCCCGGCCGCGCCGATCGGATCCATTCCCCGCGCCAGGTTCAGATCGACCAGCTGCGCCACCGTTTCGGTATCGGTCTCGGTCTGAAACTCCTGCCCTTGGGCCTCGAGCTCGACGCGGAGAGCCACGTGATTCTCGATGATCCCGTTATGCACCACCGAGACCCGCCCCGTGCCATGCGGGTGCGCATTGCCTTCGGTCGGCGCGCCGTGCGTCGCCCAGCGCGTGTGCCCGATCCCGGTCGCTCCGGAGGGCGGATCCTGCTCGATCAGCCGGGCCAGGTTGCTGAGCTTGCCGGCCGCACGCCGCCGTTCGATGTGGCCGTTCGCAAGCGTTGCAATCCCGGCGCTGTCATAGCCGCGATAGGCCAGCCGCTCGAGCGCATCCAGCAGCAGCGGTGCTGCCGGCTCGGCTCCGATCACGCCTACGATCCCGCACATGGCCTCGCCCTTTTCTTCCGATCCCGTAACTTCTTCGCTCCCTCCGCCTGTTCTTTCTGTTGCGCACGCGCAAACGCCATCGCGTCCGGTGCGACGTTTTTTGTAATCACGCTGCCGGCAGCGACGAACGCACCTTCGCCAACCGTGACCGGCGCCACCAGCACCGCATCCGAGCCGATGAAGGCACGCGCACCGATTTCCGTCCGATGCTTGGCGAAGCCGTCATAGTTGCAGGTGATGGTCCCGGCGCCGATGTTGCTCGCTTCCCCGATCGCGGCATCGCCGAGATACGAAAGGTGATTGGCTTTGGCGCCGGCGCCGAGCAGGGTCGCCTTAAGCTCTACGAAATTTCCGACATGCGCGCCTTCGCCAAGCTCGGTTCCCGGCCGCAGTCTTGCGAACGGCCCCACCACCGCCCCGGCACCGACCCGGCATCCCTCCAGGTGACAGAACGGTCGGATTTCCGCCCGCGCCTCCACTTTAACACCCGGCCCGAACACGACATAGGGCCCGACCGTCACGTCCGGCCCAAGCTTCGTGTCGGCCGCAAGGAACACGGTCTCGGGCGCGGTGAGGATGGCACCATCCGCGAACGCCGCCTCCCTGAGCCTCTTCTGCAGGCTCGCTTCCGCCGCCGGAAGCTCGCCCGGCGTGTTGATGCCGCGCAATTCCTCGAACGATTCTTCCACCGGAATGATTTTCGCGCCTTCGCGAGCCGCCAGTGCGACGATATCCGTGAGGTAATATTCCCGCTTCGCATTGTCGTTGCCGACCCGGCCAAGCCAGCGCCTGAGATCAGGCCCCGCGGCGCACAGCCCGCCGGCATTGCACAGCCCGCCCGCCCGCTCCGCCTCGGTCGCATCCGCCCATTCGACGATTCTTGGCGTCCCCTGGGGTGCTCCATCCAGAACTACGATCCCATAACCATCGGGGATCGGCGGGCGCATCACGAGCAGCGTGAGCCCATTCGCATCGAGCCGCCCGACCAGGCCGCGCATCGTCTCCGGCCGGATCAGCGGATTGTCCGCGTACAGCACCGCAACCGGCCCGCTGCCGAATTTCTCCGCCGCGGTGAGCGCGGCATGCGCCGTGCCGAGCCGCTCCTCCTGCACCACCACCGCATGCGGCGCTGCCAGCGCCGCAAGCTCGGGCATCTCCGGTCCGATCACCACCACGATGCGCTCGAAGGCCGCGCCCGCGCTTTGCAGGAGATGCCAGAGCAGCGGCTTGCCGCCGAGCTTCAGGAGCGCCTTCGGAGCACGCGAGCGCATGCGGGTGCCGAGGCCGGCCGCCAGGATGATCGCAGTCCCCACCATCGACGCACCCGGTAGCGGCCCGCGGCCATCCGTGTCAAAGCCGCCCTGTTCACATCCGGTTGCGGAGTACGACGCCAATGGGGGCAATCACGGGGCGGACCGTCCTTTTCGATCTCGATGGCACGCTCGTTGATACGCTGCCCGATCTCGCCGCGAGCCTCAATCGGATCATCGGCGCCCGCCCATTCGCGCCCGCCGAGGTCGCGGCCATGATCGGTGACGGCATGGCGAGACTGCTCGCCCGCGCGCTCGCCTCCCGCGGCCAGCCCGACGATCCTGCCCTCGTCGCCGGTTTCGAGGCCGATTATCTGTCCCACGTTGCAGTGGCCTCGCGCCCCTATCCCGGCACCGTTGAGGCGCTTTCCGCACTCCAAGGGGCGGGATGGCGCTTGGCGGTGGCCACCAACAAGCCGGAGCGGGCAGCCGTCCAACTCCTGGAAGCGCTTGATCTAAAAGAATTCTTCAAAGCCGTCACCGGCGGCGACAGCCTTCCGGTGCGCAAGCCCGACCCTCGCCATCTCCTGGCAACGCTGCGCCTCGCCGGCGGCAATCCGGGCCGCGCCGCCATGCTCGGCGACCACGCCAACGACATCAAGGCCGCTCGTGCGGCCGGGATCGTGCCGGTCTTCGCGCTCTGGGGCTATGGCCGGAAAGAGATGGCAGACGGCGCCCAAACATTGCCTATAATCAGCGCACTACCTCAGATCCTTGAGGAACTTATCGAGCCGGAGAACGCGCCACTCTCTTAAGCCCGCCAGTCGGCGGCGCGGCTTCGATGTCGGTCAGATACATCGTCGCCGCGCCGAACCATTTGGTCGAGAAGCGGATCCGGACCGGCAGCAGCGGCAGGCCGGGAATCGGGTGCGCGAACCAGACCGTGCCGCGGTTGACGCGCGCGCGCTCCGCCGGCCCGTCGGAGCGGAGGAACCCCGCCAGCATCTTCCCCGTGACATCGCAGCGTTCCGCCGGCCCGTGGAAGAACGAGCGGGTCGTGACGCCGAGTTGTTCGCTTCCCGCCGGCTCTGCGGAGAATGCGATCAGCCGCCGCCCGTCGAAAACTTTCTCCGCCATCCGGCAGCCCTCACCGTCCGCCGCTCGCTCGATCAGAAGGGCCATCGCCGAGGCGGTATCGATCGTGCCTTCCCGGAGCGCCGCCGGCACGCTTTCCCGCTTCTCGCTTTCCTTTGGCTCCAGGGTCAAGACCTCCGGCTCACCCCCGGCATACGCCATCCGCACATCGAATTTTCGACCGCCCCAGAGTCCCTCGCTCTGAAACCCGGACGGCGCTGCGCTCTCTCCCTGCCAAGCCCCTTCGGCAACCGCCTCGTCATGCCCCGGGAACAGAAACCCGATCGTTCCAAGCGTGTGATAATCGACCGCGAGCCGATACCCCGTTGCCGTGAGATTGACCGTCGCCGTGAGCTGAACGGTCGTGAACCCGTCCGCGTAGGTAACGTACGTCAACTTGAGCGCAACCGGCGCCGCCCGCGCCCTCGAGGCGGCAAGGATCGGCGCGACCAGCATCACGAGTGCGATCAGAACGGCGGCGCGGCGCATCGGTTATCATTCCCCTAAGGGGCAGCCCTTCGCAATGCCCCCTCGCGCCTTGACAGGCCTGAAGCCCGCGCCGCATTTAAGAGCCCGCGTCAGGCTTTGAGTAACACGCTCTCCCCGGCGCACTTCCTTTCCCTCTCCCTCTGGGAGAGTGTGGCGAGTGTAAGCGAGCCGGGTGAGCACTTCTCTCCACGACCAAAGCGGGCATTCGCCGCCCGGCCCGGGTGCGTAGCTCAGCGGCAGAGCATCGCCTTCACACGGCGGGGGTCGCAGGTTCAATCCCTGCCGCACCCACCACCAGGCCCTCAGGCGGCGACCGGCGGCAGCTTCAAATGATCCTCGAGCCGGCGGACGCGTGCCTCCAGTTCGCTGATCAGGATGCCGTGCCCGAGCACGCTCGCGTGGTAATGGCCGACCGCCGTGCGCAGATCGCCGACGCTGCCCCGCACTTCCGCCAGCTCCGAACGAACGTCCGCCAGACCGGATCGGACTTCCGCCAGACCGGACCGCACCTCCGCCAGACCTCGCGTGTGTTCGTTCAGCACCCGCGAATGCTCATTCAGCAGACCAGTATGGTCCTCGAGAATCCGGCCCTGCTCCTGTTGCACCCGGAGCACCTGGCCAAGCATCGCAATGACCTGGCCGATATCCTCGCCGTCGCCGCTCATCCGGGGACCTTAGCCGTGCCCCCGCCGCGTGGCCAGCCGAGAAACCCTGAGGTGCCCGCTTCCTGCTCTGCGACCGAAACATCTCGGAGTCCTCCCACTCACCCCGCTCAAATTCCGTTGGTACCGCGACCGGGCTTGCAAATTTCCCGCGAGCCTTGAACGCTCCGCGCGGAGCCGGAGCGTATTCGAGCTCGGCCGGGCTCCGAGCGTTTGCCGCGGGCCGACCCGCTATGCTAAAATATTGTGTGGATAAGGCAATTCGCAGATACACGGACTTTGACGCCCGGGTGCGGCAGATTCGGGCCGCCGGCGCGCACCAGCTGCTCCGGGAGACCCCGAGCGGAGCCAAGGCTGACCGTAGCCAGCTTCGCCGCGTGGTCGAGGCGCTTGAGCCAAGCGACGTGCTGACGGTGACGCGGCTCGCCCGGCTGGCGCGATCAACCCGCGACCTCTTGAACGCCGCCGCTGCCATCGCCGAGCACAAGGCCGGTTTCCTGTCCTTGGACGACCCATGCGGCGACACCAGAGGCGACACCACATGGCACGGGCGGCCTATGCTGACCGTGCTCGGCGGGCTAGTACATCCCGCCGGAAGTCCCAACCCGTTCGGTCCCGTCAGGTGACGAGCGGCCTGCCGTTCATGGTCCAGCGG
>JBOHMK010000371.1:0-11396 GCA_050730115.1 Acetobacteraceae bacterium | reverse complement strand
TCACGGCGCCGCTGGCAGGGCGTTCAACCTCTGCTAGAATGGCGTCATGACCGCGGTGCTCAGGATCCCCATCCGGATGACGGTCGCGGAGTTCCTGGCCTGGGACCCACCGGGCGGACAGACGTGGCAGCTCGTCGATGGTGAGCCGCAGGCGATGGCGCCGGCCAATCGGACGCACGGCGCAATCCAGAATGAGCTCGGCCGCCTGATGAGTAATCACCTGGCCGAGCGCGGGAGTGTTTGTACCGTCGTAACCACGCCAGGCGTGATCCCGCACGTCCAGTCGGACACCAACATGCGAGTGCCCGACCTGGCGGTGACGTGCTCGGTCTACGACACCGAAGAGGCAGCCCTCAGGGACCCGGTCCTGCTGGTCGAGATTCTCTCGCCAAGCAACCAGGCGGAGACCTGGGCCAATGTGTGGGCGTACACCACCATTCCGAGTGTGCATGAAATTCTGGTGGTCGATACGATCACCATCGCTGCGGAGCTTTTGCGCCGCAATTCGGATGGAACCTGGCCGAAGCAGCCGATCAGGATTGTGGACGCGGACCTGAAACTCGAGAGCATCGGCTTCCACGTATCGTTGGCGGCGCTCTACCGGACGACACGATTGGCCCGTTCATAGCGGCCCGGCCGCGTTCGGCCACGCGTCCCGATTGGCGGTTACAGATCCATCCCGAGCCTGCGGCGCCGAGTGGCTTTCGGCCTGGCACCTTGCGATTCTTCGTTACGCTCGGCGAGCTGGCTCATCGACTCGTACGCCTTGGAATAGATCTGCGCCCGGATCTCCGTCCGTGTCCGGTCGATCATCGGCCGCCCTCGGCGGAGGTGCGACTGAACCGCTTGGCGTAGACGGGTGCCGAGTAAAAACTTCGGAGAAATTCGTTTCCGCGGCGCCAGCGCCGCGACCTCATTGAAGCGTTCGGAACAGAGCGCGTTACGATCATTCGCGCAATGTTTCCGCGTGCCCAACGCCGGTATCGATCGCATCCTGGACGATACCGAGGTCCTCGAAGATCTCCAATTTACGCGGGGTCACGCCCAAGGCCCTGCAGAAGAAGACCCGCTTCGGCAGACGATCGATCGGCAGCACATCGACGCCGTCTCGCGACCACTCGGTTGCCAGCAGGAGGCCGACCGGGCCGGCGCCCGCGGCCAGGACATCTGTAGCCTTCTTCATCAGCGTTCAACCTTCATGGCGGCCCGAGGAACCCGGCAACACTCAGCCTGGCACGGCGCGACGCAGTGCCAGTTGGTCAGCAGCACGATGATGCCGACCGGCAGGGCAGGTCGGATGAAGTGCAGAGCTGCCTCGACAGTGCGCCAGGCTCCCGGTGCCACGCCACGGATCATGTCCTTGACCCGTCATGCCGGGCGCACTCTCCTGGGTCACGTTCCGGCTGACGGAACGCGCTCCATGTTTGCTTCCTCGAGCAATTTCATCACCCTGACCGGCATCTGCCGATTCCAGCCAGGGTGAAATTGCTCCGGCCCGCCCGGAAACCGCGAACACCGGCGGCCCGCGCATCCTGCCCTGCCCACATTCGGCTGACCGATCCGAGAGCGTGACGGCTTCATGCCATCACGCTCTCACGATATTTTCACGATCGTTTTCACACCACAGGCGGTCATCCCAACGATCCCGCCCGAGGCCATATGGCTCGGCGCCCACTGCACCGGATACCAATCAACTGAGCCCACCCGCCGCCTCCCCCGACGGACCGCAGCGCTCGTTACGCGGCCGTCACTGCAAGCTCTGCAGCCGCACCAGCAGTGGCTCCGAGGGCATGCCGTCCACCATCATCCCCGTCGACCTCTGGAAATTGCTGATTGCCGTGCTGGTCTGCGGTCCCAGCACGCCATCGGCCGGCCCGCCCATATAGCCGAGCCGGATCAACTGTATCTGCACCGACTGCGTGAGATTGGCACCGGAGACCGCCGGCGCCCCAATCGGTTGGAACCCCGGCACCTGGTCTCCCTTCGTATACATGCACTGCGCGAACGCGTTGTTGTATTGGTCCTGGATCGACATCTGTGCGTTCGAACTCGTATAGGCGCCGATGCCGGTGCCGCCGACAGCACCACTCGCCGCCCCGATCGCCGCCCCACGCCCGCCGCCGATCGCCGCCCCAAGGCCCGCGCCCAGCACCGTGGTCACCGCCGCCGCCCCAACGCCGCGCACATTCGCGTTCTGCGCCTGGCCCGAAACCGCCTGCTCAGCGAAATTCTTGCAGAGTACCTGGTCGTTCTGGAAGTCGCTGAACGACCTGCCGGGCCCGGGCATGACATTGACCGTCGGCCCCATCGGGGTCTGCGCACAGGCCGCCAGCAACCAAGGGACCGTGAGCGCGCTCACCCCGGCCCAGCCCCGCCCCCTCAACCGCATCACCGCTTCCTCCATGAATTCGCGATCTTCAGACCCTAAGCGATCCGCCTCACGCCGCGCAAGCCGTACCGCTACCCCATCGTTCTCACGTCATCTCGATCCGCGGCCACCCGGACCACAGAGCCTCAGGCCAGCGGCACCGCACCCAGGAAATCCCGCTTGCCGAGCCCAACCCCGTTGTGCCTCAGAATCGCATACGTCGCCGTGACATGAAAAAAGAAGTTCGGATAGACGAACCCGAACAGATACTCCCGGCCTTTGAAATGCAGCTCTCGCCCGCCGGCTTTGACGACAATCGCCCGCGTCTCCGACCCCTCGATCTGATCCGCCCGGAAGCCCTTGAGATAATCGGCCGCGCGCCGCACTCGCGCCTCGAGCTCCGGGAAGCTCGCCTCCGTATCCGGCCAGCTCGGCACCTCCACCCCGGCCAGCCGCGCCGCCCCACCCTTCGCCTGGTCGGTCGCCACCTGCACCTGGCGCACCAGCGCAAACATGTCCGGCGCCAGCCGCGCCTCAAGCAGCACCGCCGGTTCGATCCCGCGCTCGGCCGCAAACTGCGCCCCTTTTGTCAGCACTGCGGAAAGCGATTCCAGCATTTGTACCAACGGCGGCACCAGCGCCTGGTGCATCGAGATCGTCATCATTGCTCCCCTCGAATCGATTGCGATCAGGGGAGCTTAGCCCGCAGTCGCCCAAGGTGGAATCAAGGGTGGCGTCAATCGCCGGCTCCAGCCAGCTCCGGCCCCGTAGCGGCTGCAAACTTGCCCGGCTGTAGGGGTGTCAGACTGCACGGGCGTCAGGCTGCCCACTCAACGTCGTCCCGGCAGCATCATCCGGGCAGCGTCATCCCGGCAGCGTCATCCGCGCCTCGCACCTTCCTTCCGCTCGCCTCACCCCCTCCCGTTCGCCTCACCCGACCACCACGATCCCCGTCTCGCCGATTTCGCCGCGCAACTCTTCGGCGACAAACCCTGCCACCGACTTGATCGCCTGCGCGCGCACCGTCGGCTCCTTGATCCGGATCGCCGCTTTCAAAACCCGGATCGCCTGCGCGACACTCCCCCATTCAGGCTCCTTCTTCCTGCTCCGGGCGAGATGCACGCCCCCGTCCACGGTATCGATATAGATCGCAGGCCCTTCGTCGGTGCCGTTATGCATGTAGATCCGCATCAACTCCTCCCTTGAAAAATCTCGAGCCCGATAGCGGGAATCGAAAACCTACCCGCTCGCCCCCCGTGCGGGTGTGACCTGGCTCACACTCTCACGCTCTGCACCTCAGCCGGCGCTCATCTGCTCCTCGGGCCCGAGTTCCGCCCCCCACATCCGCTCCAGCGCATACAGCGCCCGCGCCTCGGGCTTAAAAAGATGGACCACAATGTCCCCGGCATCGACCAGCACCCAATCCGCACCCTTCCGCCCTTCGATCGCCAGCCGCGGCAATCCCGCCTCCTTCAACCGCTCCTCCAGGTGCCGCGCCATGGTGGCGATCTGACGGTCCGAAAGCCCGGTTGCGATCACCATCCTGTCGGCAAAGCTCGCCCGCCCGACGAGGTCGAGTACCGCCACATCCAACGCCTTGTCGTCCTCGAGGCTGGCGAGGACCACGCGTTGTAAAGCCTCGATCCGGCTGACTGCCGCTTTGCGCCGCCCCTTCGGCGCCGCCTCCGGCAGTGGCCCTGCCGCCGCCGCCTTTTGCCGCACTCCGCCGGCGGCGGGCCTCACCGGACCGGCCCCAACCGGCAGCGACACCGTCCTCCGTGCCCGCGGTTTGCGCCGGGTGCGCCAGGTCACGTCATCAGGGGGCAGCTTCGCGATCGCCCGCTCTCCTCTCGCTGGTCTTCGAACCTCACGTCGTCGGATCGCCGTTCTTCGAATAGCACTGGCCGAGGCCGGGTTGGCCGGTCCCGCCAGAAATACCCAACCCGGCGGCGACCGCCGCCTCAGAAGCCGCCCCGCCGCGCGCGGCAGGCGCGCCCAGGCGAACCGCCGCGCCGCGCACCCGGCGAGTGCCGGCCACGTAAAACCGGGGCGCGGCAGCACCGCGAACGGAACCCTCCGCGCCACGTCCTCCCAGCGCCGCCACCTCGGCAGCTCTCTGAGCACGTCCGCACCCATCAGCCAGACGAACCGGGTCCGCGGAAACCGCCGCCGCAGCAACCCCAGCGTATCGCGCGTGAACCGGCTCTTCCATTCCCGCTCGAGCGCGACCGCCACAATCCGCCGCCCGTCCGCGATCCTTGCCGCCGAGGCAAACCGCTCCGCAAACGCCGCCATCCCCGCCGCCGGCTTCAGCGGGTTGCCTGGCGAAACCAACAGCCAGACTTCGTCGAGCCCGAGCGCCTTGAGCGCTCGCACCGCGACCTCCCGGTGCCCCGCATGCGCCGGATTGAACGAGCCGCCCAGCAGCCCGATCGCTCGCCGGCGCCGATCGCCGAACCGATTGGGCCCCCTCAGGGTCGGACCTGCCCCGAACCCGAGACCAGATAGCGGTACGTCGTCAGCTGCTCCAGCCCGACCGGCCCGCGCGCCTGCACCCGCCCCGTGGCAATCCCGATCTCCGCCCCGAACCCGAACTCGCCGCCGTCGCAGAACTGGGTCGAAGCGTTCCTGAGCGCGACCGCCGAATCGACCCCACGGAAAAACGCATCCGCCGCCGCCTGGTCCCCGGTGATGATGGCATCGGTGTGGCTGCTGCCGTGGCGTGCGATGTGCCGAAGCGCCGCCTCGAGATCATCGACGACCGCGATCGACAGCACCGCATCCAGCCATTCGGTATCGAAATCGCCCTCCGCCGCCGCCGGCAGCAAGGGAACGATCGCGCGCGCCCGCGCATCCGCGCGAAACCGGCAGCCGAGGGCGGCGAGATCGGTCGTGATCGCGCCCAACAGCGCGGGCGCAATCTCGGCATCGATCAGCAGCGTCTCGGTCGCCCCGCACACACCCGGCCGGCGCATCTTGGCATTCGCCACCACCCGTCGCGCCATCTCGGGGTCCGCCGCCCGGTGCACATAAGTGTGGCAGAGCCCTTCGGCGTGCGCCAGCACCGGCATCCGCGCCTCGCGCGCCACCCGCTCCACCAGCGCCCGCCCGCCGCGCGGCACGATCAGGTCGATCTGGCCCGCGGCCGCCAGCATCGCGGCCACGAACTCGCGCTCCGCCGAGGGCGCAGTCGCAACCGCAGCCGCCGGCAGCCCGGCTGTCGTGAGCCCCTCGGCTACGGCCTGCTGGATCGCCCGTGCGCTCTCGAAGCTCTCCGAGCCCGCGCGCAAAATCACCGCGCTGCCCGCCTTCACACACAGCCCCGCCGCATCCGCCCCAACATTCGGGCGGCTTTCATAGATGATCCCGATCACCCCGATCGGCTGCGGGATACGCCGGATCCTGAGCCCGTTCGGCCGCGTCCATTCGCCCATCTCGCGCGCCAGTGGATCAGGAAGCCCGGCAATCGCCTCGAGCCCACGTGCCATCGCCTCGATCCTGCCCGGATCCAGCATCAGCCGGTCCCGAAAGGCCGCCCGCGTTTCGGGCATCCGCGCGAGGTCCCGCTCATTCGCCTTGAGAATCGTCTCCCCTGCCGCCCGGATCGCCCGCGCCGCCTCGCCGAGTGCGCCATCGCGCGTGCCGGCGTCCGCCGTCGCCAGCACCCTGGCCGCGGCTCGCGCCGCCGCCGCCATCGTACGCAGTCGTTCGGCTGAATTCACCGCCTCTGCCGTCATTGCGGCCCCGAAGCCTCCGATCCGTCTCCCGGTCTATCCGCGCCCCGGTCATTTGCCCCAGGGTCATCTGCCCCCCGGTCATTTGCCCCCCGGTCATTTGCCCCAGGGTCACCTGCCCCCGGCACCGCCGCACTCAACGCAAGATCGTCACGATGCACCAGTTCGTCGCGCCCGCGCCAGCCGAGAATGGCGGCAATCTCGTGCGACCTGTGCCCGGCGATCCTTCTCGCGTCGTGCGCGGCGTAGGCCGAGAGGCCACGCGCCAGCTCGGCTCCTCCGGGTCCTTGCACGACGATCGGATCGCCGCGGGCGAAATCGCCGATCACCTTGGTGACCCCGGCGGGCAACAGCGAACCGCCGGCCCGGAGCGCTTTCACCGCGCCGGCGTCGACGACGAGCGTGCCGTGCGGTGCGAGGCCGCCGGCGATCCAGCGTTTGCGTGCCTGCGCGCCCTCGGGGACGGCGCGGAACCAGGTTGCCCGCGCGCCCGCGGCGAGCGCCTGGAGCGACTGATCCGAGCCCCGTGCAATGGCCACCGTGCAGCCGGCGGCGGTTGCGATCTTCGCCGCGGCGAGCTTCGTCTGCATGCCGCCGACACCGTTGGTGGCGCCGCCTGCCATCGCCTCGATCTCGGGTGTGATGGCGGTGACTTCGGGGACGTGCACCGCGTCCGGGTTCCCATGCGGATCTGCCGTGTAGAGCCCGTCGATATCGGAGAGCAGCACGAGCTGATCGGCGGCGATCATCGCGGCGACGCGGGCGGCGAGGCGATCGTTGTCGCCGATCCTGATCTCGCTCGTCGCGACCGAATCGTTTTCGTTGATGACCGGCACGATGCCGTGGGCGAGGAGCGTCTCCAGCGTGGCCCTGGCGTTGAGATAACGCCTTCGATCCTCGGTATCGTCGAGTGTGAGGAGAAGCTGGGCGGCGATGATGCCGTGCGCGGAAAGCGCCTCGCTCCAGGCCTGGGCGAGGCGGATCTGGCCGACGGCGGCGGCGGCCTGGCTCTCCTCCAGCTTCGGCTTGGCGTGGAAGCCGAGCAGCCTGCGCGCGAGGGCGATCGCGCCCGAAGAGACGGCGATGACTTCGGTTCCGCGTGCCCTGAGTTGGGCAATGTCGGCGGCCATGCCGGCGAGCCAGGCGGTGCGGACGCGCCCGGTTGCGCTGTCGGCGACGAGCGTGCTGCCGATCTTGACGACGAGCCTGTTCACGGGCGCGAACGCGGGAGCGTTCATCGTTGCGATGCGCCGGCTGCAGAATGGGCCTGGGGCGCTGGCTGGGCCGCGGTCGCAGCCTGGGCCTCGGCCGCGGCCTGGAGCACTTGGGCGAGACCCGCGCCGGTCGCGGCGGAGACGACGAGGACGGGGCGGCCGGAGGCTGCTTCGAGGACGCGGCGCGCGGCGGCGGCCGCTGTCTTCGAAAGGAGATCGGCCTTGGAGAGCACGAGGATTTCCGGCTTTTCGGCCAGTCCCGCTCCGTAGGCTTCGAGCTCGTGCCTGACCGCCTGCCAAGCCTGCACTGCCTGCTCGCCTTCGGACGTGCCGTCCACGAGGTGGAGCAGCACCTTGGCCCGTTCGATGTGGCCGAGGAAGCGCGCTCCGAGCCCGGCGCCCGTGTGGGCACCTTCGATCAGGCCGGGAATGTCGGCGAGAACAAGCCTCGTTCCATCCGTCTCGGTCACTCCGAGGCCGGGTATAAGCGTGGTGAAGGGATAGTCGGCAACCTTCGGGCGCGCATTGGAGACTGCTGCCAAGAAGGTTGATTTTCCAGCATTCGGCAAGCCGATCAAGCCGACATCCGCGATCAGCTTCAGGCGCAGCCAGACCCAACGCTCCTGCCCGGGGAAACCCTTGGTCGCGCGCTTGGGAGCGCGGTTGGTGGACGATTTGAAGTGGCTGTTGCCGAATCCGCCGTCTCCGCCGGGAAGCAGGACGACGCGGCTTGCCACGGACGTGAGGTCGGTCAGCAGCGTCATCTTGTCTTCGTCGAGGATTTCGGTGCCCGGCGGGACCTTGATGACGATGGCGGGGGCGCTTTTCCCGGTGCGGTCGGCGCCCGCGCCATTGCCGCCTTTGGCGGCCCGGAAATGCTGGCGGTAGCGGAAATCGATCAGCGTGTTGAGGGTTGTGGCCGCTTCGAAGCAGATGTCTCCGCCTTTGCCGCCGTCCCCACCGTCCGGGCCGCCGAACGGGAGGAACTTTTCGCGGCGGAAAGCGACGGCTCCGTCACCGCCGTCGCCGGAGCGGAGATAGATTTTCGCCTGGTCGAGAAATTTCAGGGGCGGGTCAGCCAGTACCTGGATTCGCACATGGGTGACACAGAGTGTCGTGTCATCGTGCGGCCGCGCAGCGGTGGCGGCGATCCGGGCGGTTCAATGAATTGTGGATTGCTTCGCTTCGCTCGCAATGGCGGTGCCTTTACGTCACTCCCGTGCGATGCTCGGCGCTGGGTCCGCGGAAGGTGCTACCGAAACGAATACCTTGTCTTGGCGCTTGCGGTGGAATGCGATTTTGCCGTCCACCAGGGCGAACAGCGTGTGGTCCCTGCCCATGCCGACATGCAGCCCGGGATGCACCTTGGTGCCGCGCTGACGAACGATGATGTTGCCGGCGAGCACGCTTTCGCCGCCGAATTTTTTCACGCCGAGACGGCGGCCGCGTGAGTCGCGGCCGTTGCGCGAGGAGCCGCCGGCCTTTTTATGCGCCACCCTGTTCCTCCTTCCGTATCTCGGCCACCCGGAGCACCGTCAGGGCTTGCCGGTGGCCCTGTTTACGCCGGCTGTTCTTTCTTCGTCTTTTCTTCAGTATCACGATCTTGTCTGCCCTTTTCTGGGACAGGACGAGAGCTGTCACGGAAGCGCCAGGCACCAGCGGGTGGCCGAGCGTCGTGGCATCTTCGGTGCCGAGAGCGAGCACCTCGTCGAGGACGACGGTTGCGCCAACCTCGGCGGGAATTTTCTCGACCTCCAAAACGGCCTTGGGGTGGATGCGGTACTGCTTGCCCCCCGAACGCACGATCGCAAACATTGGTGTTGGCGCTCCGCCGTGTTCAATCCGCGCCAAATCTCTAGCGCCGGCTGCAAGGGTTGGCGTTGCCCTTGCGCGGCCCACGACCCTCAACCCCGGCCCCTCTCCCAGAGGGCGAGGGGAGAAAGAACGGGAGAAAGGAAGCGGGGGTATAGGGCAAGGCTTCGCAAAGTCAACGTGCGAGCCCCTGCTCCCCGAGTTCGCGCAAGTAACTCGCCCAGCGTTTCTCCTGCTGCTGGCCGAGCAGGTAAAGATATTCCCAGGAATAGATGCCGGTTTCGTGCATGTCGTCGAAGGTCAGCCGGACGGCGTAGTTGCCGATCGGCTCGATGGCGACGATGGCGACGTCCTTGCGTCCGGCGACGAGCCTTCGCTGTTCGGGGCTATGTCCCTGCACCTCTGCGCTCGGGCTTTCGACGCGCAGATATTCGGCCGGCAGGCGGAAGTGCTTGCCGTCGTCGAAGGTGAGCTCGAGCACCTTCTCGGCGCGGTGGAGGTGGATTTCGGTGGGCAGCGGCACGGCTCAATCCTCGAGTTTGCGCGCCTCGTCGGGCAGCATAATCGGGATGCCGTCGCGGATCGGGTAGGCAAGGCCGGCCTGGCGGCTGATCAGCTCGTTCGTGGTGCGGTCGTATTCGAGCGGCCCCTTGGTGATCGGGCAGACCAGGATTTCGAGCAGCCGGGGGTCGATCGGGACTTTGGACTCGCTCATCGGGGATTCACTCATCGGTTCAGCTCGCAAGCGGCGTTTTTTCGGTGCCGCCGCCCGGTTGCGCATAGGCGTCCATGCGGAGCAGCGTCAGCAGTGTCTCGGCCCGGGCGGCTTCGGTTGGCGCTTCGAGGAGCGCCTGCTTCTCAGTTGGCGGGAGCGGGCACAGCATGCAAAGCGCGCCGACCAGGCGCTCGTCGGGCAGCGCCTCGAGGGCTTTCCAGTCGGCGCCGAGATTGCGGGTGGCGAGGTAGCTCTTCAAGGCGGCGAGGATCGGCTCGCGCTCGAGCTCGACCGCTTCGGGAACGCGCAGGTCCTGGGCGAATGGCGCGAGGGCGGCGCGGGCACGCCGGTAGCCGCGCCGCAATGCGAGCTCCTGTTCCAGACGGAAGCGGCAGAGCCCGGTCAAGGTGATCAGGTAGCGGCCGTCGTCGGTTTCGCTGAACGCGGTGATGCGGCCGAGCGAGCCGATCGCGAAGAGGGCGGGGCCGTTGGGCAGTTCGGCGCGCGAGGGGTCGGGTTGGATCATGCCGAAGATGCGGCCCTCGCCGAGCGCATCCTCTACCATGGCGCAGTAGCGCGGCTCGAAGATGTTGAGCGGGAGCCGCGCGTGCGGCAGGAGCAGTGCGCCGGCGAGCGGGAAGATCGCGAATTCGCTCGGCAGTGTGGCAAGGTGCGTGGCCGGTGCTGACATCAACGGGCGCTGGCATCAACGGAAGAGGAGCGCGGAGAGCTTGCGTCGGGCCGCGGTTGCGCTCGGGTCATCGAAGCTCCAGGCCTCGAAGAACTTGAGTAGCTGCAGGCGGGCTCCGTCGTCGCGCCAGGAACGGTCGCGGCGGATGATATCGAGCAGGGCGTCGGCCGCCTCTTCGCGCCTGCCCGCCGCGTTGAGCGCTGTTGCGAGGTCGTAGCGGGCGGCGAGGTCGGCCGGGTTTTTGGCGAGGCGCTGCTCGAGTTCCTTGAGGCCGGCGGTTGCCTTGCGCCCCTCGGCGGCGAGGGTGAGCGCGGCGCGGGCGCCGGCGATTTCGGCGTGCTCGGCGAGGGTGGGCGGAACCGACGCGAGCGCGTCCTTGGCGGCCTGTTCGTGGCCGGCGGCAAGCTCGGCGCGGATCAGCCCGCCCCAGGCCTCGGCGTCGTCGCGGTTGTTGGCGACCGCTTCGGCGAACAGGCTTGCGGCTTCGGTGGCGTTGCCTTTCTCGAGTGCGGTCTTGGCGGCGGGCAAGAGATCGTCACCGGGCGCGGCTCCGCCTGCGTTCTTCAGGATGTCGTCAACGAAGCGCTTGATCTCCGATTCAGGGAGGGCGCCCTGAAAGAGATCGGCGATCTGCCCCTGCCAGAATGCTGCGACGGTCGGGATGGATTGCAACGGCAGACCGAGGCCGGCGAGCTGCTGGACGAGGGAGCGGTTCTTGTCGATGTCGATCTTGACGAGCTTGACCTTGCCGCCGGTGGCGCGGACGACCTTTTCGAGCGTCGGGCTAAGCTGGCGGCAAGGGCCGCACCAGGTGGCACAAAAGTCGACCAGCACCGTCATGGTGCGCGAGGCATCGATGACC
>JBOHMK010000370.1:0-4507 GCA_050730115.1 Acetobacteraceae bacterium | reverse complement strand
CGACAGCGTTTACATCGGGGGCAGCGCGGCCTTGACCTTGTCCGGGTAGAACGGGACCGAGCGGAGGCGGGCCCCGGTCGCATCGAACACCGCGTTCGAGATCGCGCTCGGGATGACGGCACCGCTCGGCTCGCCGACGCCCCACGGCGGCTCGTCCGGGCGGTCGATCAGTTCGCTGACCACGGTTGGCACGTCGGGGAAGGTCAGGATCGGATAGCTGTTCCAGTCGAGGCTGGTCACCAGCGAACGATTGAAGGTGACGCGCTCCATGAGCGTGCGGCTGACCGTCATGATGGCGTTGCCTTCGATCTGGTTCCTGACACCGTCCGGATTGATGATCTGGCCGCAGTCGTGGACGATGAAGAAGCGTGCCACGCGAATTTTCCCGCTCGCGCGGTCGACTTCGACTTCGGCCACTGCGCCGACATAGGTGCGGACCAGCTCGTAGTGCACATAGCTGAGGCCGCGGCCGGTGGCGATCGTGCCGCTGCCGGCATTGCTGCGGGGCGACGGCCGCGTCTGCCATTTGGCGAGCCGGGCGAGGCGGTTGAGGACTTCGATGCCGCGTGGATCGTCGAGGTATTTGAGGCGAAACGCGAGCGGATCGGCGCCGGCCGCGGCGGCCAGCTCGTCGATGAAGGATTCATTGGCGAAGGTGTTCTGCATGCGCCCGGGCGTGCGGATCCAGGACGGCCGGAGCGGCGTGCGATCGAGCAGGTGGCAGGTGGTGCGGACATTGGCGATCCGGTACGGGATGTCGGAATCGCGGGTGATGTTGCCGGGCGATGTAAGAGCCGCGTACGGCAGCTCGCCGAGGATGGCCGCGAGCAGCGGCACGGTGCCGGCGTCACCGTTCGGAATGAAGAACTCGGATTGCCAGGCGGTCGCGTTGCCGCTGCTGTCGAGCGCGGCGCGAAGATCGATGAGTGTGGGCGGGCCCTTCGGATCCCAGCCGTGCTCGTCGGCGCGCATCCACTGCACCCGGACCGGGCGGCCGACGGCGTGCGCCATCAGGGCGGCGTCGGCGGTTGCGTCCTCATGGCCGTTGCGCCCGTAGCAGCCGGAGCCTTCGACGTAGATGCAGCGCACGTCCGCGACCGGCATCGACAGCATTTGCGCGAGCGCCGGGCGCAACCGGTGGGTGTCCTGCGAAGGAGTCCAGCAGGTGAGCTTGCCGCCGGCGATTTCGGCGACGGCGCAGGACGGCCCGATCGAACCGTGGGTCTGGATCGCGAAGTCGTAAGTGGCGCGAAGTTGTTTCGCGCCTTGTGGCAACGCGGTGGCGACGTCGCCCTTGTTGCTCGTCACCAGATCCTTGGCGATCCTGCTCGCCCGCACCCACTCCCAAAGCTTGCTTTCGTCAGGCAGGCCTTCCCAGTTCGACCATGTCGCCTTGAGCTGCTGTGCCGCCTTGATGGCACTCCATTCGGTTTCTGCGACCACGCCAAGGAAATTCTTTACGCGGACGACTTTGATGATGCCGGGAAGATCCGAGATCGAGCTTTCATCGACGCTCTCGAGCGTGGCGCCGATGCCGCTTGGGCGGACGACCCGCCCATGGACCATGCCCGGCACACGGACGTCCTGGGCGTAGGTGAACTGGCCGGTCACCTTGGCCGGAATGTCGAGCCGCGCGACCGGCCGGCCGACGATCGAGTAGGCGCCGGGAGGCTTGGTCGGCGCCTGCTTGTCGAGCTTGAGCGAGAAGTCTTTGCCGCCGACGAGCGCGGCGTAGGAAACCCCTTCGCCGCCGAGCTCGGGACGGATCACGCCTTCGGCGATGACGAGTGCGTGCGGCTGGAGGCCGAGTTTTTTCGCCGCCATTTCGATCAGTGCCTGGCGGGCGGTCGCCGCGGCGTGGCGGATCTGCATGCCACCGACCTGGATCGAGAGGCTGCCCCAGGTCGGGCCCTGGTTGGGCGTGAGGGTGGTATCGCCCTGGATCACGCTGACGCGTTCGAGCGGAAGATCGAGTTCCTCGGCGGCGATCTGGGTGATGGCGGTTTCGACGCCGGTGCCGAGATCCACTTTGCCGGAGTAGATGATGGCGGTGTTGTCGGCGGTGATGGCGAGGAAGCTGTCCACCTCGTCGAGGGCGAGTGGCCTGGTTGCGGCTTCGGTAGCCGCCGGGGCAGGAAGTGGTGCACCGACGATCGCGAAGCCGACGACGAGCGCGCCGCCCTTGAGAAAGTCACGACGGCTGGAGCGAGGAGTGATGAACATCGCGGCCTCCCTTCAGATGCTGTCAGCCGCGCGCCGGATCGCGCGGACGATCCGCTGGTGCGTGCCGCAGCGGCACAGATTGCCGGCCAGCGCTGCTTTGATCTCGGCTTCGCTCGGCTGCTTCCGTTCGGCCAGAAGTGCCGCCGCCTGCATGATCATGCCGTTGATGCAGTAGCCGCATTGCGCGGCCTGTTCCTCGATGAATGCCTGCTGCAGGGGATGCGGGTTGGCGGGTGTGCCGAGCCCTTCCAGGGTCACGACCGGCCGGTCGCCCACCGACGACAGCGGCGTGATGCAGGAGCGGACTGCCTTTCCTGCGAGCAGCACGGTGCATGCCCCACACTGACCAAGGCCGCAGCCGAAGCGCGGACCATGCAGCGCGAGATTATCGCGAAGCGCATAGAGCAGCGGCATCGCGGGATCATCTACCGTGACCGCGACCGCGTTGCCGTTGACGTTGATTGCGATTGATTGGGACATCGGTCTCCTCCCCGTTGGCGGAGAGACAGGAGTCTCAAACCGTCAATTGCCTGATGACCAGCCGATTGCCGACATACTGCAGCAACGCGATCCGGATGGCAAGGTTCGAGAGCCGTGCTTCGGGCCTCAGTTTTTCATGAGATCGTTGATCTCCGAGGTCTTCATCGACCGATCCACGTAACCGAACGTGCCTTGGTCCAAGGCCTCGCGGGCGGACGCGACGAGGCCGCTCATGGCGGCGCGATAGAGCGAGGTCGCGAGGCTCACGCGCTTGACCCCGGCCTTGGCGAGCGCGGCCAGCGGGAAGGAGCGGCCGGGCATGCCGGCCATGAAGTTGAATGGCCGCGTGAGCGCGGCGCAGACGCGTTCGACCGCGGCAAGATCGGGCAGTCCCGGTGCCATCAGCACGTCCGCGCCCTCGGCCTCGAAGGCCTGAAGGCGCCTGATGGTGTCGTCGAGATCCGGGTTGCCGCGCAGGAAGTTCTCCGCGCGTGCGGTGATCATGAACGGAAACGCGAGCTTGCGTGCTTCGGCCACCGCGGCGGCGACACGTGCGACGGCATCCCCGAACGCGAACAACGGGTTGGTCCGATCGCCGGTCGCATCCTCGATCGAGGCGCCGACGAGGCCGGTTTCCGCGACCAGGCGGATGGTGGTTGCGACCGCACCCGGGGAATCGCCGAATCCCTTTTCCAGATCAGCGGAAACCGGCAGGTCGGTGGCCGCGGCCAAGGTTCGCGAATGCGCCAGCGCCTCCTGGCGCGTCATTGTCCCGTCCCGTCTGCCGAGCGTTCCTGCGGCCGCGCCACTCGAAGTTGCGAGCGCGGCAAAGCCGAGTCCGGCCAGGATCCGTGCCGAGCCGGCATCCCAGGCGTTGGCGATGATGAAGGGTTCCGGCCCCTTGTGCAGCGCCTGGAAGCGCTGGGCCCTTTCGACCTGGCTCGTGGTCATGACTGCCTTCCTTTCGTGATCGTCATCTGCGGGCGGAAGCGAGCGGCGAGACCAGAAGCCCTTTGAGTGCGTCAAGCCGTGCGCGGGTCCCGCGGTCGGCCGCCCCGGTGATCGCTTCCGGGCGCCAATGACGCTGGAAGGCGGTGAGCACGACTGCGAGTTCGCGATCGGGCGCGCCTGTCAGGCCGACATTGTAGCCGACGGCGGCAAGATTGGCGCGCACCGGTCCGAGCAGGGCTGGTGCGGTGACGATGCCGCCGGTGCCGAGATCGGGTACGGCGGTCGGGAAGAGACCGATCCCGTTTTCAGAGAGAAACGAAAACTCGAACAACTCGCCAGGATCCTGCTTGCGGTCAGGGGCGATATCGCTGTGCGCGACGACGTTCTCCGGCAAAATCGGATGACGTCCGAGGAGGTCGTGGCAGAGCGCGACCAGGGCCTGCATTTGCGCCGGCGGGAATGGACGATACCCCCATTCGTGGCCGGGATTGACGATTTCGATGCCGATCGAACGCGAGTTGATATCGGTGAAGCCGCGCCAGAACGAGGTGCCTGCGTGCCAGGCGCGGCGTTCGTCAGGAACGAGCTGAAAGAGGGTGCCATCCTCCTCCAGGAGATAGTGGGAGGACACCTCTGCCTCGGGGGCCGAGAGACGTTCGAGCGCCGCTTCGGCGCTCGGCATGCCGGTGTAGTGCAGAACCAGAGTATCGATCGGCGTGGCGGGCGGTCTGGCGTCGTGATTGGGGCTCGGTCGCACCCTCACAGGCCACGCTCCCGCTTGATGCGATCCCCGCCGCGCGCGGCCTCGCGCGCGGGCAGGCAACGGAGGCGTGGGATCGCAGCGGGCCCGATG
>JBOHMK010000369.1:0-5472 GCA_050730115.1 Acetobacteraceae bacterium | reverse complement strand
CTGTCGCCGCCTCGCCAAGGACTGGGAGAACCTCAACCACAACGCGCTCGCTTTCCTCCGCCTCGCGTCCATCCGGCTGATGCTCAGAAAGCTCTGTAATCCCTCATGAAGTCTCGGGACGGACTCTTAAAGGCTGTTGCGCGTTCCGGTCGATCGTGATCATCGATTCCGTTTGACCGTGATCATCCATTCCGCTTTTGACCAACGCCAACTGCTGCAACTTGAACTTGGGAATGCGGCCCCTGGCGCCGAGCGCGCGCAGGGGCGCTCGAGGACCGCTACCGACTGCGGTACGCATGCCATCCGCCCCGTGCGCCGTGCGTTCCAATCTTCCAGCATCCGCCCGGGGATCCGCCCTGCTGCGTCAGGCGAAGCCGCCGCTCTTCGGAAAGCCCGTGGGCGGCAGCCTCCCGGCCTGGCCGCGCTTGCCGAGCCAGGGGGTAAGGTCCTTCTCGGTCCGCTGGCGCGAACCCTGGCGCCAGGAAAGCCCTTCGGCCAACTGGAACATCTTTACGGCAGCGATCCCGCCTTCGCGCGAGCGCTGCAACAGCACGCCGCTGCCGCGCTGCAACTCCGGCAGTTCGGTCAGCGGGAAAATCAGAAGCTTCCGGTTGCGGCCGAGCACCGCCACATGATCGCCCGCCACCACGATCGCAGTGAGCGCCTCTTCACCCGCCTTCAGATTGAGCACCTGCCGCCCGGTACGCTTCTCCGCGAAGAGGTCTTCCGCCTTGACCAGGAAGCCGCGTCCTCCGGTTTCCGCCACCAGGTACCGCGCGTCGAGCCGGGGAAGAAAAAGCGTGATGACGTCATCGGCGCTGCCAAGCTCCGCCAGCAACCGGATCGCCTGACCGTCGCCCCGTCCGCGCGGCACCTCCGCGGCCTTGAGCGTGTAGGCACGCCCGTTGGTCGCGAACAGGCATAGCCGGTCTGTCGTTTCGCATGCGACCAGCAGCCGCAGCCGGTCACCCTCCTTGAAGCGAAGCTCGCCCGGCTCCGCGACCGGCCCCTTGATCGCGCGGATCCAGCCCTTTTCCGAGAGGATAACGGTGATCGGTTCGCGTTCGACCAGCGCTTCAGTGCTAACTGCAATCTCCGCCGGTGCCGCGCCAATCCGCGTCCGGCGTGTGCCGAGAGCGCCGGTCGAAAAACGCTCGCGCACCTTCTCGATCTCGCCGGTGATGCGCTGCCAGCGACTGGCTTCGCTCTTCAAAAGCCCACCGATCTCCGCCTTTTCCTTTTGTAGTTTCCCGCGCTCTTCACGGATCTGCGTCTCCTCGAGCCTGCGGAGACTCCTCAGGCGCATGTTCAGGATCGCCTCAGCCTGCTCCGCCGACAGAGAGAAGTGGCGCATCAGTGCCGGCGCCGGCTCTTCCTCCTCGCGAATGATCCGGATGACCATGTCGAGATCCAGGTATACCGCGAGAAAGGCCTCCAGTATCTCAAGCCGTCGTTCGATCGCGGCCAGCCGATACTGCGCCCGTCGCTTGAGGACCTCATGCCGATGCGCGAGCCAGGCCTGAAGCAGTTCGCGGAGCCCCATGACCCGTGGCGTCCGCCCACCCTCCAGCACATTCATGTTGAGGCTGATGCGGCTTTCGAGCGCACTCGCACGAAAGAGGGTCTCCATCAGCATCGCCGGCTCAACCGTCCGCGACCGCGGCTCCAGCACCAGCCGCACCGTCTCCGTGCTCTCGTCGCGCACATCGGCCAGCAATGGTAACTTGCGCTCCTGAAGTAGCGCCGCGATCTGCTCGATCAGCCGTGATTTCGGGACCTGATACGGAATCTCGCTCACCACGATCTGCCAGGTCCCATGCTTGCCGCGTTCGACGTCCCACGTGGCGCGCAGCCGGAAGCCGCCTCGGCCGCCCTCATAGGCCGCCGCAATCGCCGCCGGATCTTCCGCAAGCTCGCCGCCAGTCGGAAAGTCCGGCCCTGGCATCAGTAGGAGCAGCTCCGCCGTCGTGGCCCCCGGATGGCGGATCAGGTGCATTGCCGCCTGACACACCTCCGCCGCGTTGTGTGGCGGAATGGCACACGCCATGCCGACCGCAATGCCGGTCGCACCGTTGGCGAGCAGATTGGGAAACGCCGCCGGCAGCACCACCGGCTCGCGTTCTTCGCCGTCATAGGTCGGCCGGAAATCGATCGCGTCTTCTTCAATCCCGTCGAGCAGCAACTCGGCCACCGCAGTCAGACGCGCTTCCGTGTAACGCATCGCCGCCGCATTGTCGCCGTCGATATTACCGAAGTTGCCCTGCCCCTCGATCAATGGATATCGCTGCGCAAAATCCTGCGCGAGGCGTACCAGCGCGTCATAGACGGCAACGTCCCCGTGCGGATGGAACTTGCCGATCACATCACCCACCACCCGCGCGCATTTCTTGAAGCCGGCCGTGGGGTTAAGGTGGAGCTGGCGCATCGCAAAGATCAGGCGTCGGTGCACCGGCTTCAGCCCGTCCCGCACGTCCGGCAGGCTGCGCGCCATGATGGTAGAGAGCGCATAAGCGAGATAACGCTCGGAAAGCGCCTTGGAGAGCGAAACCTCTTCTATTCGCTCGGTCAAAGAATCCGGCATGGCTGCTCCACTTCTGCTGCCATCACTGCCACCTGCTCATAAAGAAGGAGCCGTGCCTGCGGAAGCGGCCGATGCTTGAGACCGAACACGTTGCGTGCCAGAAAATGCCCGCTCAGCGCGAGCCCATCGCGCCAGTCCGCGGCAGCCGATTCGGCCGGCCCAAGCACAAATGCCGGCAGACGCAAGAGCCGCTCACGCCACGGTCCGGCGGCCGATTCGCTGACCGCACGCCCGGTGCGTGGCGAAACGAAGCGAAGTTGCTGGCGACTCGAGGTGATTGCACATCGGGAAAGATCGAGCCCGTAACCGAGTGCCGCAAGCAGCCCGATTTCCCACCTTACCAGCTCGGCCAGCAACCTCGGTCCTTCGTCCAGCCGGCTCGCGAGTTCAACCAGGCCGGCGAAGATCTGGGGCTCAGGCTCATGGTCGGGAAGTGCTCCCTCGGCAACCGCAACCGCGGCATCGAGAACCGCAAGTTTGAGCCGATCCGTCATCGCCAGCGCCGCTGTTGGATGGATCATCTCTGCGGAAAAGCTGCCGAGCTGCTCGGCCAGCCGGCCGATCCAGCGTACGCTGAGCAGGTTGCCGCGCTGCCAGAGCCCCGCCCCTCTTCGCCCGCCGCCTCGGACCAATCCCCGCCAGGACCCCTGTTCGGCGCCGAATACGGTTGCCACCACGTGGCCCTCGCCGAATGGGCGGGTTGCGAGCACGATCGCGGGTGCCGACCACTCCATCGTCCAGATCCGCTCCGTTCATGGCAGCTCTTCAAACCCGAGCGCGGCCAGCTTCCGCCGATCCTCGTCCCACGCCGCGGCCTCCGCGACACGCAGCACCAGATGCACCTTCCGGCCGAGTAACTGGCCTAGCACCTGACGCGCGCTCATGCCGATCGAGCGAATGCGCCGGCCACCTGCCCCGATCAGGATCGCCTTCTGGCCACGCCGCGCGACTGTGATCACGCCTCCGATGCGCACCGAGCCATCGTCACGCTCTTCCCACGACTCGGTCTCGACCGTGGTATCATACGGCACTTCATCGCCGCTTTGCAGAAAGACCTGCTCGCGCACGATTTCGGCCGCCAGCCATCGCTCCGGGAGATCGCTGATCTGCTCGCTCGGGTAAAGATGCGGGCCCTCCGGCATGGCGCTGGCAAGAGAGAGCAGCAGATCGGCTACACCGTCACCGGATGCGGCACTTACCATGAATGTCCTTGCAAAAGGCCGACCGGAGTTGAGCGAGGCCGCCAGCGGCAGCAATAGCGGCTTTCGGACGAGGTCGATCTTGTTGAGGACCAGCCAGCGGGGGCGGCGGGTCTCGGCGAGACGCCGTGCAATCCCCTGAACCTCCACGTCCGCTCCGGCTTTGGCGTCAACGATGACCAGCACGACGTCGGCTTCTGCCGCCCCCTTCCAGGCGGCCGCCACCATCGCCCGATCGAGCATCCGCCGTGCAGCGAAAATGCCCGGCAAGTCGATGAGCACGATCTCGGCATACGCACCGTCGGCCGCGGGCGTGACCACGATCCCCTTGACTCGAAGGCGCGTCGTCTGCGCTTTCGGCGTGACGATTGAAAGCCTTTGTCCGAGCAGCCGGTTGAACAGCGTCGATTTGCCGCCGTTCGGCGCGCCGATCAGCGCGGCGAGCCCCGAGCGCTCAGTCATCCAGCCAGCCGCGCCAACAGATCAGCCGCCGCCAGGCGCTCCGCCTCACGCTTGGTGCGGGCGCGCCCGGTCGCGGTCTCTCCGTGCGCCGTCACGCTCATGACGAATTCCGGGGCATGTGGCAGCCCACTCTGCTCGACCAGTGCGTAGCGGGGCAGTTCCGGACTGTGTGCCTGAACCCATTCCTGCAGCGCCAGCTTGGCGTCCTTCGGTGGATAGAGCTGGCCGGCAACTTCATTGGCAAAGATGCGGCGGACAAATTGCCGCGCCGGCTCAAGGCCCGCATCGAGGAACAGTGCGCCAATCACCGCCTCCAGCGCGTCGGCAAGCACCGTCGCCCGGCGAGCAACGCCGTCCTTGGCCTCGTTCGGCGCCACTTCCAGCACGCGCCCGAGCGCCTCGGCCTCAGCAATCCGCGCCAACACCGGCCGCGAGACCAGCGCCGCCAGTCGCGGTCCGAGTGCCCCCTCCGGTTCTTCCGGAAACCTCTCGGCGAGCCATTCGGCGATCACGAGACCAAGCACGCGGTCACCCACGAACTCCAACCGCTCGTTCGACTTCCTGCTCTGCGCAGCCGAACGGTGCCGCAATGCCTCCCGCAGGATCTCGGGATCGCCAAATCGATGACCGAGCAGAAGTTCGGCTGCTTCCAGCGAGGGCTTCGCCAACAGCTCTTTCCGCTTCATCCAGACCGGCGATCCGCCATTGCCTTCACCGCCCGGGATCACGACAGTCGGCGCGTTAGGTGATGGTGCTGAACAGCCGCCCCCAGCGAATCTCGACCGGCCATTCCCAGAACTCCCACCACGGGAACTGGGCATTGACCGAGAAGAAGATGAAGCCGGCCTTGCCGATCAAATTCTGGAGCGGGATATAGCCGACCGCACTCAGCACACGGCTGTCTTCGCTGTCGTCGCGATTGTCGCCCATCGCGAAGATGAAGCCCGCCGGCACCTTGTACACTCCGGTATTGGAGAGTGGCCCATTGTTCGATTCCTGGAGGATCGAATGTTTGATCCCGCTCGGCAAGGTCTCGAGGTATCGCCGCATCACGATCGGCGGTCCCTGGCCGGTCATGGTGTAGGTGCCATCCTGCTGGCGCGGCGCCTCTTTTCCGTTGATGAAGAGCCGGCTGTGGATCACCTGGATCGTATCGCCGGGCAGCCCGATGATGCGCTTGATGTAATCGATCGACGGATCGCGCGGCAGCGCGAACACCGCGACATCGCC
>JBOHMK010000368.1:0-2055 GCA_050730115.1 Acetobacteraceae bacterium | reverse complement strand
CCGTATCATGCCACAACCGCAGGCACGAAACAGGCATGCGAGCAAAGCCTCAAGCGGCTCCGCACCGACCGGATCGACCTCTACCTGCTGCACTGGCCCGGCAGCGTGCCGCTCGAAGAGACCATCGCCGGCTTCGAGACGCTCCGCTCCGCCGGCAAGATCCGCCATTGGGGAGTATCCAACTTCGATGTCGCGGACATGGAAAAACTGCTGAAGGTGCCTTCCGGGTCTGCCGCGGCGACCAATCAGGTACTCTACAATCTCGAAACCAGAGGCATCGAGTTCGATCTGCTCCCGTGGAGCAGCTCTCGTGCGATGCCGGTCATGGCGTACACGCCATTCGGTGCGGGCGGCCGGCTGCTTCGATCGCCCGCGCTCAACGCGATCGCCGAACGCCATGGCGCCACTCCCGCTCAGGTGGCGTTGGCCTTCCTGCTGCAACGGTCGGACGTGATCGTGATCCCGAAAGCCGCAACTCAGGGCCATGTGCAGACGAATGCGGCGGCAGCCTCGCTCCGTCTCGAGGCTGCGGACCTCGAGGCGCTCGACGCCGCCCACCCGCCGCCCCGAAAGAAAATGCCGCTGGCCATGCTGTGATCCCGCAACCTCAAAGCGGGACAATCGCGCGACCAATCGCGGCCACCGCGCGCAGCGCTTCGGATTAGTACAGGATCTCCGGCGATCGCCCGCCCGCCCCGTGCGCGACCGTCCGGGCATTCACGACTCTGGCTTGCGGGACCTCACGGCGTCCGCCACTTCATCGGCAACAGCCGATTGGACCGCGCCGCCCTGTTGCCGCAGGCCTTCGACAACGCCCAGACGATCAACCGTGGGGCGGTTCTGGCTCATCTTCCACTTGCCATCGAGCCGCGTGATTTCCATTCGGAACCCGACGATTCCTTTGAGCTGCGCGTTGATGAAATCCGCCGGCGCGTCGGCGACCGCCCAGGGCTTGGGCAACGCACCCTCGTGGCGTTCTGTGAGCCGGGTCACCAGCGCACGCAACTGCTCCCGATCGTCGTAGAAGACCAGCCGTCCGTACGCGTGCACCGCAATGTAGTTCCAGGTCGGCACCACCTTGCCGGTCTCGCGTTTGGTTGCATACCAGTTGGGGCTGATATAGGCGTCCGGGCCAGTAAAAATGGCCAGCCCCTCGACCTCCGGGGTCTTGGTACGCCATTGCGGGTTGGCGCGTGCAATGTGGCCGTGCAGCGTCCCGTTGCTTCCGCCGGCCTCCTCGAGCAGCATCGGCACGTGACTCGCGATGATCCCGTCCGCGCCTTCGCTGATCAGAATGGCCAGGTCGGTTCTTCGGATCGCATCCCGCATCACCTCGGGGCGGTCTTCGCGAAACGCCGGAGGAATGTACACCTCGATCTCTCCGCCTTCTGGAACGAACCGAGAATGCCAGAGCCCGCGTGCGGGGCAAATGACAAATCTGCGCGGCAGCCGCTTGCCGTCCCGGCCGCGGCTGCGGTCAAGTCGGTCCAAGACGCTGTTCAATGGATACCGGAGGGTAAGCATAATGCCGGCAAGGCGGACAACCGGCGATGCGCCGACAAAGGCCACCTATGACAAGCTCCCGACACTCGTCCTGCAAGGCGGCGGCGCGCTCGGCTGCTATCAGGCCGGCGTCTATCAGGCCTTGGCCGAAGCGGACTACCTGCCCGACTGGGTGGCCGGCACCTCGATCGGCGCCATCAACGCCGCGCTCATCGCCGGCAACGAGCCCGGGCACCGGCTTGCCCGATTGACGGAGTTCTGGGAATCGATCACCCGGCCTTCGTCGCACTGGCCGGATTGGCCGGGCCCACTTTCCGGTGAGCTCCATCGGCACGCCGGAGCCCTTTCAGCGCTGCTGTTCGGCCAGCCGGGTTTCTTCGAGCACTGGCATCCGGCATCCTGGTACCTCTCGGGCTGCGCCCCAAGCTGGTACGACACGGGCGCTCTCCGGATGACGCTCGAGCGCCTGGTCGATTTCGACCGCATCAACGCCGGCAAGACCCGCCTTGCCGTCGGCGCGGTGAACGTGGAGACCGGCAGCATGGTCTATTT
>JBOHMK010000367.1:0-5766 GCA_050730115.1 Acetobacteraceae bacterium | reverse complement strand
GCTCGCCCCTGCGTTCGGCGGCGAGATCGGCCATCCCATCTTCGTCTTCCTCGCCCACGCGCACATCATCGGCACCTACCGTGACGGCTCGCCGCTGATCTCCGGCATTCCGATGATCATGATCTGGTGGCTGATCGTCGCCGCAGTCGCCCACTTCGTCCTCTCCTCGACCCGGTTCGGCAACTACATCTTCGCCGCCGGCGGGGATCCGAACGCGGCGCGCAGTCTCGGCGTGCCGGTTGCCCGCGTGAAGGTCATTCTGTTCGCCGCCACCGCTTTCTGCTCGGCGCTGTTCGGCATCGCCCAGGTGATGGAATTCGGCTCCGCTGCGGCCGACCGCGGTCTCGACATGGAGTTCGAGGCGATCAGCGCTGCGGTGATCGGCGGTTCGCTGCTCACCGGCGGTTACGGCTCCGCGATCGGCGCCTGCTTCGGTGCATTGATCTTCGGTATCGCCCAGCAGGGCATCTATTTCGCCAACTGGAACAACAACTGGTTCCGCGTCTTTCTTGGCGCGCTGCTGCTCGTTGCCGTTCTCTTCAACACGGTCATCCGCCGCCGCGTTACCGGGGAGCGCTGACCTTGGCCGAACCGCTGCTCGAAACGCGCGATGTCCACATGCATTTCGGCCATGTCATTGCCCTTGCCGGAATTTCGTTTACGCTCCGGCAAGGTGAGGTGCATTGCCTGCTCGGCGACAACGGTGCCGGCAAATCCACCCTCATCAAGATCCTCTCCGGTGTGTTCCGGCCGACCGGCGGGGATTATCTCGTTGCCGGCCGGCCTGCCAATTTCACCTCGCCCCGCGACGCGCTCGACGCCGGCATCGCCACCGTTTTCCAGGATCTCGGCCTGGTGCCCCTGATGTCGATCACGCGGAATTTTTTCATGGGGCGCGAGCCCGTGCGCTGGACCGGGCCATTCCGTGTCATGCATTTCCGCTATGCCGAGCGCGTGGCGCGCGAGGAGATGCGTCGGATCGGCATCGACATCCGCGATGCAGAGCAGGCGGTCGGTACGCTCTCCGGCGGTGAGCGCCAGTGCCTCGCGATTGCCCGCGCCGTGTTCTTCGGCGCCCGTGTGCTGATCCTCGACGAACCGACTTCGGCACTCGGTGTTGCCCAGACCTCGATGGTGTTGCGCTATATCCACCAGGTGCGCAGCCAGGGGCTTGGCGTGATCTTCATCACCCATAACGTCCGGCACGCGATGGCGGTCGGTAATGCCTTCACGGTGCTCAACCGCGACCGCGTTGCCGGCCGGTTCCGCCGGAGCGAGGCGTCGATCGAGGACCTGCAAGGTTTGATGGCTGGCGGGAAGGAACTGGCCGAACTCGCCGCGGAACTCGGCGGTACGGTGTGAGCCGCACCGTGATCGCGCTTGACCGGCACCGTGGTTTGCGCCGAGGTGTACCGAGGGGCGCAAGGGCAGGACCGTGGTGGCCGTGAGCATCCTCGAGACGCGGGGTCTGGTCAGGGAATTCGGCCGCTTTCGGGCGGTGGACGGGGTCGATCTCCGCATCGCCGAGGGCACGATCCACGGCCTGATCGGGCCGAACGGTGCCGGCAAGACCACCTGCTTCAACTTGCTCTCCAAGTTCCTCGAGCCGACCGAGGGCACGATCCGCTTTCTGGGTCGCGACATCACGGGGTTGAGGCCAGCGGAGGTGGCGCGGCTCGGCCTGGTCAGGAGCTTCCAGATTTCGGCAGTGTTTTCCCACCTTTCCGTGCTTGACAATCTGCGCATTGCGCTGGCGCGGACGAAGGGCATCAGCCCCTATTCGTTCTGGCATTCCGAGCGCGCGCTCCGGATGCATGACGAGAGAGCGCGCGCGCTGCTGGCCGATATCGGGCTCGGAGAGGAGGAAGAGGCGATCGCCGCCACCCTGCCGTACGGACAGAAACGTGCGCTGGAACTCGCGACCACGCTGGCACTCGAACCGAGGATGCTGCTGCTCGACGAGCCGACCTCGGGGATGGGATATGAGGAGGTCGAGCGGATCGTTGCCTTGATACGGCGGGTGCAACGGGGGCGGACCATCCTGATGGTCGAACACAATCTTTCCGTGGTCGCCGGGCTTTGCCACACCATCACGGTGCTGACGCGGGGCAGGGTGCTCGCGGAGGGCGACTATGCGGCCATGGCGCAGCACCCTGAAGTCATCTCCGCCTATCTCGGTGTCGAGCATGCTTGAGGTGCGGGACCTGCACGCATGGTATGGCGAGAGCCACGTGCTGCACGGGGTGGAATTTTCGGTCGCGGCCGGCGAGGTGGTGACGCTGCTGGGCCGTAACGGGGCCGGGAAGACGACGACGCTGAAATCGATCATGGGCCTGGTGCCGCGCCGGGAGGGCAGCATCCGCTATCTCGGAGTGGAAACGATCCGCCTGGCGCCGGAACGGATCGCGCGGCAGGGCATCGCGCTTTGCCCGGAGGAGCGGGGGATCTTTGCCTCGCTGAGCGTGATGGAGAATCTCATGCTGCCGCCCGTCGTTGCCGATGGCGGGATGGACCTTGGCGCGATCGGCCGGTTGTTTCCCAATATTTTCGAACGCGCCGATACCGGGCAAGGGACCAAGCTGTCCGGGGGCGAACAGCAGATGCTGGCGATCGCGCGTATTCTCCGGACCGGGGCCAGGCTTCTGCTGCTGGACGAGCCGACGGAGGGGCTGGCACCGGTGATCGTGCAGCAGATCGGCCGGACCATCCGCGCGATCAAGGAGCGCGGGCTCACCGTGCTCCTGGTCGAGCAGAACTTCCGCTTCGCGGCGACGGTCGCCGACCGCTACTACGTGGTGGAGCACGGCCGGGTGGTCGACGGCTTCCCGCAGTCCGAGCTTGCTGGCAGCATGGAGAAGATCAACCAGTATCTCGGCGTGTGAGACCGGCGGGACGAGCCGCGCGAAACGAAGAGCAAAAATGGGGAGGACTTCCATGCCGATCACCCGACGTTCCCTGGTTGCATCGACGGCACTGGCCGCCGCCTTCGCCGGGCGCCAAGCGCGCGCCGCGGGCCGGCCGACAATCAAGCTCGGGGTGCTGACCGACATGTCCGGCACCTATAGTGCCGAGACCGGCCGCGGCTCGGTTGCCTGCACCGAACAGGCGGCAGTGGATTCCGGAGAGGAGTTCTTCGGCGCCACCCCGCACGGTGTCACGATCGAAGTGATCTCGGCGGACCATCAGAACAAGCCCGATCTCGGCGTTTCGATCGCCCGGCAATGGTTCGATCGCGAAGGCGTGGATGCCATCGTCGACGGCGCCGCCTCTTCGGTCGCGCTCGCCGTCAATACCGTGGTCAAGCAGAAGAACAAGGTGTTTCTCGACTCGAGCTCGGCCACTCCGGATCTGACCGGCAAAGCGTGCACTCCGAACACGGTACACTGGCCCTACGACACCTACATGCTGGGCCGTTCGACCGGCGAGACCCTGGTCAAGAGCGGCGGCGATAGCTGGTATTTTATGACCGCCGATTACGTCTTCGGACACGACCTGCAGGCAAGCACCACCGAGTTCGTCAAGGCGGGCGGCGGCAAGGTTTTGGGTGCGTCGGCGTATCCCTTCCCGGCGACCACGGATTTTTCGTCCTATCTGGTGCGGGCCAAGGCGAGCGGGGCCAAGGTGATCGGGCTCGCGAATGCCGGGACGGACACCCAGAACTGCGTGAAGCAGGCGCATGAGTTCGATGTGCTCACGGGTGGAACGCGGCTGGCGGCCCTCTTGATGGTGATCACGGACGTGCACGCGCTCGGCCTGGCGATGACTTCCGGCCTCGTTCTGACCGAAAGCTTCTACTGGGATCTCAACGACGGCACGCGGGCCTTCACCAACCGCGTGCTGCCGCAAATGCCGTTCCGGCTCTATCCGAACATGTTCCAGGCCGGTTGCTATTCCATGGTGCGGCATTACCTTAGGGCAGTGGCGGCGCTCGGCGCGGCGGCGGCGAAAGAGAACGGCGCGGCGGCGATTTCCCAGATGAAGAAGATGCCGGTCGAGGACGACGTATTCGGCAAGACGACCATCCGCGCCGACGGGCGCCACCTGGTCCCGGCATATCTCTTCGACGTGAAGTCGCCGGCCGAGAGCAAGGCCCCCTGGGACTACTACAAGTTGCTGGCGACCACGCCGGCTGACGAAGCGGCAGTGCCGCTCTCGCAGACCGGCTGCTATCTGGACCACACCTGAGGCGCCGATGAAGGACGGAAATCCGCTGGCAACGACGGGATTTGCGCTTGCGAACGAAGCGGCCGCGGTTGCATCCTGAGTGGCGGACGCCCCGGTTCGGCTCGTCGGCTTCAGGTGACGGAGGCTCGGGGTTGCGCGCGGCGGGCCGGGCCCGGCGACCGGCCGCCGCTTGCGAGAAACATCGCCGAGGGAGGAGGATCTTCATGCCCATTTCACGCCGCTCGCTGATCGGCTCCGCCGCACTTGCCGCAACCCTTCCGGGCATCGCCGCTCGGGCGGCGGCCAGCCCCGGCATCAAGCTCGGCGTTCTGACCGACATGTCCGGCACCTACAGCGCCGAAACCGGCAAGGGTTCGCTCGCCTGCACGGAGCAGGCGGCCAGCGAGTTCATGGCCGCCCATCCCGGGTTCAAGGTCGACGTCATCTCGGCCGACCACCAGAACAAGCCGGACGTCGGCTCGACCATCGCACGCCAGTGGTTCGATCGCGACGGGGTGGACGCAATCGTCGACACGCCGACCTCATCGGTCGCACTCGCCGTCAATACCGTGGTCAAAGAAAAGAACAAGGTGTTCTTGAACTCCGGGGCGGGCACGCCGGACCTCACCGGCAAGCAGTGCACCCTGAACACCGTGCACTGGACCTATGACACCTACATGCTCGGGCGCTCGACGGGCGAGGCGCTGGTGAAGGCGGGCGGCGATACGTGGTATTTCATCACCGCCGATTACGTGTTCGGGCACGACCTGCAGGACAGCACCACCCTGTTCGTCAAGCGCGGCGGCGGCAAGGTGCTCGGATCTTCGGCCTACCCGTTTCCGGCGACCACGGACTTCTCCTCCTACCTGGTGCGTGCCAAGGCCACCGGTGCCAAGGTCATCGGGCTCGCGAATGCCGGCACGGACACCCAGAATTGCGTCAAGCAGGCGCATGAGTTCAACATCGTGAGCGGCGGCACGCGGCTGGCCGCACTCCTGATGACCATCACCGACGTGCATGCGCTGACGTTGAAGACGGCGCAGAACCTGGTGCTGACGGAGAGCTTCTACTGGAACTTCAACGACGGGACGCGCGCCTTCACCAAGCGGGTGCTGCCGAAGATGCCGAACGGGCTGCGTCCGAATATGATCCAGGCAGGCTGCTATTCCGTCGCCTTGCACTACCTCAAGGCCGCGGAAAAGCTCGGCATCGCGGCGGCCAAAGCGAACGGCGCGGCGGCGGTCAGCGAGATGAAAAAGCTGCCGGTCGATGACGAGGTGTTCGGCAAGACGACGGTTCGCGAAGACGGGCGCCACCTGGTCCCGGCCTACCTGTTCCAGGTGAAGACTCCCGAGGAAAGCAAGGAGCCCTGGGACTATTACAAGCTGCTTGCCACGACCCCGGCCGAGGAGGCGGCGGTGCCGGTTGCCGACACCGGCTGCTATCTCGACAAGGCCTGAGCGGCCGGGCGCCGGCGCCAGGCCGCCGGCTTCGGAGCCCGGAGTAGGGGAGGCGCGTCCCGATGGTGATGATCTTCGGCGTGCCCGCGCCCCTGTTGCTCGGGCAGATCCTGCTCGGGCTGATCAATGGCGCCTTCTACGC
>JBOHMK010000366.1:0-11303 GCA_050730115.1 Acetobacteraceae bacterium | reverse complement strand
TACCTCGTGGGCGCGTCGTGCAGGAGCGCGGGCACCGCATCGCAGCGTGCGCCATCGAGATACGGGCGGTGCCCGCGCCCCGGCAATGCAGCAGCGCGGCACCTGCTGCTATTTCGGCTCCGATCCGGAGATCCCCATGAGCGCGAGGGCGCGGGCGTAAACCGCGCGCCGCGGCGCCCCGCTCTCGGCGGCGACGCGCGCTACCGCGTCGCGCACGGTCACTCCACGTGCGAACAGCGCGGAAAGCGCTGCCTCGACCGCAGGCGCCGGTGGCCTCACGGCCGCAGCCGCGGCAGGTGCGACCACCACTGTAATCTCGCCGCGTGCGGGTGATGTGCGGTAATGTTCGGCGAGTTCGCCGAGAGTGCCGCGCCGCACCTCTTCGAAGCGCTTGGTGAGTTCGCGGGCGACCGCGGCCTCGCGCGGGCCGAGTGCCGCCGCCAGATCTGCGAGCATTGCCGGAAGACGATGCGGTGCCTCGTGCCAGACGAGGGTGGCCGAAAGGCCGGACGTCTCGAGCGTCGGGATGCGGGCGAAGGACGCCCGCCGCGCTGCGCCACGGGGTGGAGGAAAGCCGAGAAAGAGAAATGGTAGCGGCGGCAGACCGGAAAGCGTGAGGGCCATCAGCGCCGCATTCGGCCCCGGCACGGCGGAGACCGGCAGGCCGGCCACCAAAGCCGCACGTACCAGGCGATAGCCAGGATCAGAGATCAGAGGCGTGCCAGCGTCGGAGACGAGCGCGATCCGCCGCCCCTGGCCGAGCATGCGGAGGATCTCGGGAATGCGGCTCGACTCATTGTGGTCATGCAGCGCCGAAAGCGGTGCGCGAATGGCGAAAGCGCGGGCCAGTTTACGAGTGTTGCGCGTATCCTCGCAGAGCACGAGATCGGCCGCCTGCAACGTCGCCTGGGCTCGGCCACCGAGATCGCCGAGGTTGCCGATCGGCGTAGAAACCAGCACAAGACCATCGGGGAGGTTGGTGGCAGGACGGTCGAGGGAAGGAGAAGATGGTTCGTCGGACATGGCTCTTGCTGGTTTGCAGCCTGGGACTTGCCGCCTGCACGGTCCAGGGTCCGTCCTATACGTCGGGCGGGCCCCGGAACTTGTCCTCCGGGATCCCGGGGGCCGCAGCGCCGATCGCCCGCAAGGTCGCAATTCTGCTGCCGCTCACGGGACCGCTGGCCGCGATCGGCGAGGAGATGCTGCAGGCGGCCCAACTGGTGCTGCAGGCGCCAGGTTCCCCGCCGTTCCAGGCCTATGACACGTCCGGCACGCCCACGGGCGCGGCAACGGCCGCGGGACGGGCAGTTGCCGAAGGTGCGGGCATCATTCTTGGCCCGCTGACGGCGGCGGACACCGGCGCGGCGGCGCCGATCGCGCGCAAGGCGGGCGTGCCGATGCTGGCCTTCACCAACGATGACACCGAGGCACGTCCGGGAGTGTGGGTCCTGGGCGTCACACCGGGCCAGCAAGTGCACCGGCTGGTGGTGGCGCTGCAATCGCGCGGCAAGACACGGCTCGCAGCGCTGTTGCCGGAGAACCAGTTCGGCTCAGCGCTCGAGGCCGCAGCGCAATCGGCGGCCAACGCCGCCGGCAACCCGCCGCCGACCATTCAGACCTACAGTCCCGGCATGGCGAGCCTGAATTTGGCGGTGCGCAGCCTCTCCGACTACGCGAATCGGCGGGGCCCGATCGAGGCCAGGATGCGCGCGGCACGGGCGCTCGAAACCCCGGCGGGACGCGCGGAGATGCAGGCGCTGAACCGCCTGCCGATCCCGCCGCCGCCTTTCGATGCGCTGTTGCTGGCGGCGACCGGCACGACGCTCGAAGAGATTGCGGCTCTGCTGCCTTATTACGACATCTACCCGAACCAGGTGCAGCTGCTCGGTCCGATCTTGTGGCAGGACCCGACAGTCCGCCGTGGGGCCAAGCTCAGCGGTGCCTGGTATCCGGCGCCGGATCCGGCCGCGCGGCAACAGTTCGCGACCGCCTATGCAGCTAAGTTTGGTAGCCCGCCGCCGTTCCTGGCCGACCTCGCGTTCGATGCTGCGGCACTCGCGCGCGTGCTGGCGGCGGGGCCCGGCTATTCGGTGGCGGCGCTCACCAATCCGGCGGGATTCACGGGCGCTGACGGAGTGCTGGCGCTGATGCCGAACGGAAGAGTGAAGCGCGGGCTTGCGGTATTCACGATTGGCGCCGATGGCTTGGCGAGCGTCCTCGATCCGGCCCCGACTAACCTCACCACACCTGGAACCTGAAGTGGGGAACCTGAAGTGGGGAACCTGAGGCGGGCCGGCTGTTCCGTGATCGGCATCTGGCTGCCGATCTCGGGGCCGAACGGCCGGCAGGGTGGGGGCGCGAAAACGACCGCTCCGGCTTTGGATTTCTCGATCAATTTCACGGCATTGGCGGCTTGCGGCGCGATTCTGCCAAACGCCTATTGATCTAGCCTCGCGTCTGCTGCTCGCGTAACACGAGCCATGACCGCTGTGCGCACCGTCGCCGTCTTCTGCGGCTCCCACACCGGAAACAACCCGGCCTTTCGCCGCGCCGCGGCCGCACTCGGGCGGCGGCTCGCCGAGGCGGGAGTAGGCGTTGTCTATGGCGGTGGCGAGGTCGGGCTGATGGGCGTCGTCGCCAATGCCGTGCTCGGTGCCGGCGGGCGGATTGTCGGCGTCATTCCGGAAGTGCTGGTCCGGATGGAAGTGGCGCACAAGGGGCTCACGGGGCTGATCGTCACCCGCGACATCGCCAGCCGCAAGCAACGGATGTTCGAGCTTGCCGACGCGTTCATCGCGCTGCCGGGCGGCATCGGCACGCTCGACGAGACCATCGAGATGCTGACCTGGCGGCAACTTGGTGTGCACGAGAAGCCGCTCGTGATCTGCGATATCGAAGGCTCGGCGGCGCCGCTTGCCGCCTTCATCGACTGGGCGGTGGCACAGGGCTTTGCCGAGCCCAAGGTACTCGAGTTCTTCGCGGTGGTGCAGGGTGTCGATGCCGTGCTGACCAGGCTTCAGATGGCGCCGGTGACGAAACGCTCGAGCCAGTGGACGTTGTAACGGCCGGAGGCGAATTCGGGGACATCGATGATCCGGCGGAAGAGCGGCAGCGTAGTCTCGATGCCGATGATTGCGAACTCGTCTATGGCGCGAGCGAGTCGGGCGATGGCTTCGGTGCGCGAGGTCCCGTGGACGATCAGCTTGGCGACCAGGCTGTCGTAGAAGGGGGTGACGACGAGGCCCGCGTAGAGCGCGGAATCGACCCTGACCCCGAGCCCGCCAGGAGAATGGTAGGCGAGGATCCGCCCCGGCGAGGGGATGAAGGTGACCGGGTTCTCCGCGTTGATCCGGCACTCGATGGCATGGCCCGCGAAGCGGATATCGGACTGCCGATAGCCGAGCGGCTCTCCGGCAGCGATGCGAATCTGCTCGCGCACAATGTCGATCCCGGTGACCATCTCGGTCACCGGATGCTCGACCTGCAGGCGCGTGTTCATTTCGATGAAGGCGAACGCACCGTCCTGGTAAAGGAATTCGAGGGTGCCGGCGTTATGGTAGCCGATCTCCGAGAGTGCCCTGGTGGCGAGCCGGCCGAGGCGCTCGCGCTCGGCGTTTGAGAGCGCCGGGGAGCCCGCTTCCTCGAGCAGCTTCTGGTGGCGGCGCTGCAGCGTGCAGTCGCGCTCGCCGAGATGGACGACATTGCCGGCCGAATCTGCCAGGATCTGCAGCTCGATATGGCGGGGCCGATCGAGATATCGCTCGAAGTAAACAGCATCGTCGCCGAAGCCGGCGGCAGCTTCGGCGCGGGCCAGCGCCAGCCGTTCGGCAAGCTCGCGGCGGCTTTCGGCGAGCTGCATGCCGCGCCCGCCACCGCCGGCAGCGGCCTTGATCAGCACCGGGTAGCCGAGTTCGTCGGCCGCCTGTTCTGCCGCTTTGACGTCGGTGATCGCCCGGGCCGAGCCAGGCACCAGCGGCACGCCGTGCGCGGCCATCACGCGTTTCGCCTCGATCTTGTCGCCCATCATGCGGATGTGCTGCGGCGCCGGGCCGATGAACGTGAGATCGTGCGCCGCCACCATCTCGGCGAATTCGGCGTTTTCAGAGAGGAAGCCATAACCTGGATGGATCGCATCCGCGCCGGTGATGATCGCCGCCGAGAGGATCGCAGCCATATTGAGGTAGCTCTCGCGAGGCGGCGGCGGGCCGATACAGACGCTCTCATCGGCGAGCCGCACGTGCATCGCCTCGGCGTCGGCCGTTGAATGCACGGCGACGGTCCGGATGCCGAGCTCGCGGCAGGTCCGCTGAATCCGCAACGCCACCTCGCCACGGTTGGCGATCAGGATTTTCTCGAACAATGCGGCCCCCCCCTGGGACTATTCCAGGATCATCAGGGGCTCGTCGTACTCAACGGGGGTGCCGGATTGAACCAGGATGCGCGTCACCCTGCCTGCCCGCGGCGCCTTGATCTGGTTGAACGTCTTCATCGCCTCCACCAGGAGGAGTGTCTGGCCGGCCGCAACCGTCTGGCCAACAGTGACGAAGGGCGGAGAAGCCGGATCGAGGGCGAGGTAGGCGATGCCCACCATCGGGCTTTTCACGGCCCCGGGGTGGGCCGCAGCGTCGAACGTTGCCTCGGCTCGCGTTGCTTCGGCTGGCGCCGGCGGGGGCAGAGAGGCGGATGGCGCCGCTACGATCGCCTGACGGGCGACCCGGATGCGCCCCTCCTTCTCGTCTACCTCGATTTCGGTGAGACCGGTCTCGACCAGAAGACTCGCCAGGGCGCGGATCGTCTCGGCATCGAACGGCGGCTTGCTCACCCGGCGCGCTCCCTCAGGACTTCGGCCAAACCCTGCGGAGCGCGATGATGTCCAATCATCACGCTCTCCCCTGCTTTTCTCGGTCCATCTCCTGACTTTGGCGGATCGCCCCGCGATTCGGCCAGAGGTCATAGTGATCCGGCGCCAGCGGCAGCTCCATGCATGCCGGCTAGCACAGCTCTGCCCGATGGTCCAACCGCCGTTGCTTGCCGGTGGCAACCCTGATCCCCATACTGAAATCGTGGATCGGTCTCTGATGCTGACCTTGAACGGGGAGAAGCGGACGCTCCCGGAGCCGCTCTCGGTGGCGGGCCTGCTCTCCGAACTCGGGGTCGAGGCGCGCAAGGTTGCGGTTGAGCGCAATCTCGAAATCGTGCCGCGCTCGCTTTATGGGGAGACGTGGCTCGCCGCCGGCGACCAGCTCGAGATCGTGCATTTCATCGGCGGAGGCTGAGTTGGACACTCTTCCCGCAGCATACCCGACCCCGGAGTCGCTCGCCCCATCACCACGGAACGGCGAGGACGTCTGGACGGTGGCCGGCCGGCAGTTCCGCTCCCGGCTGATCGTCGGCACGGGCAAGTACAAGGATTTTCCGGAAACCGCAGCGGCCCTCGAGGCGAGCGGCGCAGAGATCGTCACGGTCGCGGTCCGGCGCGTTAATCTCGCCGATCCAAAAGCGCCGATGCTGCAGGATTATGTCGACCCAAAGCGCTACACGTATCTTCCGAACACCGCCGGCTGCCATACGGCGGAGGATGCGGTGCGCACGCTCCGCCTCGCGCGGGAAGCGGGCGGTTGGACGCTCGTCAAACTCGAAGTACTCGGGCCGGCACCGACGCTTTATCCGGACATGCCCGGCACGTTCGAAGCGGCCAAGGCACTGATCGCCGATGGATTCGAGGTGATGGTTTATTGCAATGACGATCCGGTGGCGGCGAAGCGGCTCGAGGATATGGGCTGTGTCGCGATCATGCCGCTCGGCGCGCCGATCGGCTCGGGGCTCGGCATTCAGAATCCGGCGATGGTGCACGCGCTGATCGAGCAGGCGCAAGTGCCGCTGATCGTGGATGCCGGGGTCGGGACGGCGTCGGACGCAGCAATCGCGATGGAACTCGGCTGCACGGCCGTGCTGGTCAATTCGGCGATCGCGCGCGCGCAGAACCCGGTCGGCATGGCACGGGCGATGAAGGCCGCGATCGAGGCCGGGCGGCTTGCGCATCTTTCGGGGCGCATCCCGCGGCGGCTCGGCGCGGACCCTTCGAGCCCGCTCACCGGCCTGATCCGGTAGCATCCTCGCTCTCAGGCGGAGAGGCGTCCGCGCAGGCTCCGTTCCATAATCGCATCGAGGCGCGCAAGCGTCGCCTCCCAGGCGTAGCTTCGTTCCACCGCAGCCCGCCCGGCCGCGCCAAGACCCGGACACTCGCCGTCCAGCACTGCGCCGACCTGCCGTGCCGTCGCCTCCGCGCCATCAGCAACCAGCAGGTCGCGCCCTGCTACGGCCCGAATTCCTTCGAAGGCCTGCGATGAGGCGACGACCGGCCGCCCCATTGCCATCGCGTGCAGCACCTTGTTCTGGACCCCGCGTGCCATGCGGAGAGGACTGACGGAGACAGCGGCGTGCGCAACGTAGGGCCGGACGTCCGGCACCCGTCCGGTGACCTGCACACCGGGGAGCGCGGCCAGCCGGCGCACCTCGGGCCCGGGATTGGCGCCGACGATGTGGAATTCCAAAGCCGCCGCGCGCCGCCGCAGTAGCGGCAACACTTCGGCCGCGAACCATGAGGCCGCATCGGCATTCGGCCAGTAATCCATGTTGCCGGTGAAGACGAGATGGGGGCCCTCGGCCGAGTAGGGATTCGGAAGATCATGCGCGGGTGAAAATTCTTCCAGATCGACGCCCATTTCCACCCAATCAACCCGGTCGGCAGCCTCGGGCGCAAGCTCCATGAACCGCCGCGCCTCAGTCTCGGTGACGAACAGGGTGGCGTCTGCGGCGAGGGCCGCCCGCCGCTCGAATGCCAGCAGGGTCCGGGCTTCGCGGGCCCAGACCGCACGCATCGGCCAACCGGATTTCCCCGCATAGAGAGCCCATTTTTCCGAATCTATATCCTGCATGTCGAGAATCAGGCCGCGGCGGGGCAAACCCGCTGCGTACGGCATCATGGCGCCGCAGAAGACGTAGACGATGTCCATTTTCGTGCGCGCCATCGTCGTGCGCACCCAGCGGGCGAGCGCGGGGTTGAAGTAATAATCCGGCATCAGCGGCCGTCCGGGGCGTGCACTCGCCAGCGCTTTGAGTTTCTGTACGCGCTTGTTGATGCCGAACGCTCCGACTTCGGTGCAGATTTCGCGCAAGTGCGGAACGTGGGCGAAATCCTCGGGATCGTCGACGACACAACCGAGATAAATGCGGTAAAACTGCCTCAGGTGCCGGAGCAGATTGTAGGCGCGAATCTTCTCGCCCTTGGTCAGAGGAAATGGGATGCGATGACTGATGAAAATAAGATTGCGCATCGGACCGCTCGTGCAGCACGAATTTGCCAATGGGCGGGTCCCGGGTTCGAACACGCTCTCGGTCACCGCCGCGCCGGCAATGTCCAACTTTCGCTTCCGCGCTCGGTGAGTTTCACGGGATAGGCTTGGGCGCCTACTTCGTTCATCGCTGCAATCAGCCGGTAACGCCGTTCGGTAGGAACAACGAGCATCATGAAGCCGCCGCCGCCGGCACCCGAAACCTTCGCCGCAATCGCGCCGTGGTTCCGCGCCGTGGCCTCGAGCGCTGCGATGCGCGGGTTCGAAACCGAGCTCGCAGTTCGCTTCTTGGCCAACCAGGATCGCTCGAGGATCGCAGCCAGCGCCGCGACGTCGCCCAGGAGCGCGGCCTCTTTCATCGCCGCCGCGTCTTTGCGGAGTTGGTGCATCGCTTCCAGCGTATCAGGGCTGCCGGCGACCAGGCGTTCGGATTGCTGGCGGATGATACTGTCGGAGCTGCGGGACTGGCCCGAGAAACAAACCACCAACGAGGACTCGAGTTCGTTGACCACTTGCTGGCCGAAGCGAAGCGGGTTCACGATCACCCGCCCCCCTGGCAGAAACTCGATGTAGTTGATGCCGCCAAATGCAGCCGAATACTGGTCCTGCTGGCCGCCGGCCAGGCCCAGATCTTGGCGTTCGATCTGGTAGGCGAGAGCCGCCACCTCGTATCGACCAAGCGGACGCTCGAGATAGGCCGAATAGGCTTCGATCAAGGCGACAGTCAGCGCCGAGGAGGAGCCGAGACCAGAGCCGAGCGGTGCATCGACCGAGGTCGTGACCGTCACTGCGAGGGGCTCGCCGCCGTTGAAATCGCGCACCATTCGCTCATAGACACCGCGGTGCAGCGCCAGGTGCGATCCGGGCAGAACCGGCGCCAGCGCATGGGCCTCCTCACGATCGAGGTCGCAGGCATCGAACACGATCTGCCTGTCGTCCCGGGGCCGGATGAACGCAAACGCATAGCGGTCGATGGTCGCGTTCAGCACCGCGCCTCCGAACGTCTCTGCATAGCCCGGCAGGTCCGTTCCACCGCCGGCCAGGCCGAGCCGAAGAGGCGCACGCGCGCGCACAACCGGCACATGCAAAGCCGGCGTGCGATGAATTCGCACAGCAGCGACCGGTGAGACTGTGCTCAGCTCCATCGCACCCCACACTGGCAGTAGCCGGGCTGAACCTAAGCCAAATGGGTCAGGGAGCAAATCTCGTGGTTGTCAACCTCGCGTGAGGGGATTGGCAAAATCGCCGGTTTCGGGCATCAGTTGCGCAGTGACCGAGCCCGTTCCGGCCTATATTCCGGCCTACCTCGCCCGCTCGCTGACTGCGCTCGATGCGCTTGCCGGCGATCGGGCGGCGCACGCCACCCTCGGGGCGATGGCGGATGCCATCGCGGGTGCAATGCGGGCCGGCGGCAAGCTCCTGGTGGCCGGCAACGGTGGCAGCGCGGGCGATTCCCAGCATATCGCCGGGGAGTTCATCTCCCGACTGCTGTTCGACCACGCGCCCCTCGCCGCCATGGCGCTCACTGTCGATGGCTCGGTGCTGACCGCGACCGGCAACGACTACGGTTACGAATATGTGTTCGAGCGGCAGGTGCGCGGCCTCGGTCGCCCCGGCGACGTGCTGCTGGCGATCTCTACCTCCGGCCGTTCTCGCAACGTGCTGAGAGCGTTGGACGCCGCGCGCGAGAAGGGCCTGATCTGCCTTGGCTTCACTGGCGCGGTCCCTGACAAGGCACTGATGGCGGAGCGTTGCGCACATCTGTTCTCTGCCCCCTCCACAGAGACCGCGATCATCCAACAACTGCACATCACTGCTGCCCATATCGTCTGCGCACTCGTCGAGCAGGCAATCTTCCCCGAGCTTGTGCCGCCGGGCTGATCCGGTGGTCCGCGGCCCGATTTACCAATGCGCGATCCTGGCCGGGGGGCTCGGCACGCGGCTTGGTGCGCTCACTGCGGAGACTCCCAAGCCGGCACTGGATGTCGGCGGCCGCCCCTTTCTGTTCTGGCTGATGCGCGAAGCGCAACGCTTTGGGATCGAAGAGTTTGTGCTGTTGGCGGGTCATCGGGCCGAGACGCTGCGTGCCATCGTTACGGAAGCTCGGGTGGCGCTGCCGCGACCCGCGTCCATCCGTTTCTCGAACGAACCCGGCCCGGCCGGGACGGGCGGCGCGCTGTGGCACGCGCGCGGGCAACTGGCAGAACGGTTCCTGGTGTGCAACGGAGACACCCTGTTCGACACCAATCTTGCAGGCTTTCTTGCCGATGCTGCGGCCGACACACCGGACGTGCTGGGCAGGGTTCTGCTGCGCCGGATCGAGGACGCATCGCGCTACGGCACTGTCACCCTCACCGACCAAGGGCCCTTCCGCGGCCGGATCGCTGCTTTCAGCGCCCGCCCGGACGGCGACATCCCGGGGCCCTCTCTGATCAACGCCGGCGTCTACGCATTCGACCGGCGGGTGCTGGAACATCTGGCACCGATATGCTCGCTGGAAGCGGAGACTCTGCCACGCCTGGCAGCGCTTGGCGCGCTCGCCGGCACTGAAGCAAGCGGCTGGTTCGTCGACATCGGCGTGCCGGTCGACCTTGCGCGGGCCCGGGCCGAGATACCGGCGCGACTGCACCGCCCTGCGCTGTTCCTCGATCGGGATGGAGTGCTGAACGTCGATCACGGCCATGTGGGAACGCGTGAGCGCTGGGAGTGGATTCCCGGTGCCAAGGCCGCATTGCGGGCCGCGGCCGAGGCCGGGTGGCATGTCTTCGTAGTCAGCAATCAATCCGGCGTTGCCCGCGGCCTCTATCCTGAAGCGGCCGTTCCGGCGCTGATGCAATTCGTGTCCGACGATGTCCGCGCCGCCGGCGGCACGATCGACGACTGGCGTTACTGTCCCTTCCACCCCGAGGCGCCGCTTGCGGAGTACCGTCGAGCGAGCGATTGGCGGAAGCCGGGACCGGGAATGTTGGACGACCTCATTCGCACGTGGGAGATCGACCCCGAGCGTGCCCTGATGGTCGGGGACCAGCCGAGCGACCTCGAAGCGGCGCAGGCGGCGGGCGTTCGCGGCCATCTGTTTTCGGGCGGCGACCTGCTGGCATTCCTGGCGCCGCTTCTGAGCGGCCAGAAGGACTCCGCCAAACCGCACCGGAACCCGCGAGGGATTACCGCCGAGGGGTTTTTGAGAGCGACTTAGGAGTTTGCCGAAAAGCCAGGCCAAGGGCTCCGCCCTTGACCCCCAATGGGACCCTGGGCGGCCTGAGGCCCCAGACCCCCGAACTTCAAAAGAAGGGGTCCCAAGGGCTTGCCCTTGGCGGGGAGCGGGGCAGAGCCCCACATGTTTTCCTGGCCGGAGCCGCGGGTCCGCTTTTCAGCAAACTGCCAGATCGGCGTGGCCTTTGGCGGAATCGCGGCGCGATCCGAAAGTGCCATGAAATTGACCGGGAAAATGAAGCCAGGGCGGCGGGGTCGGTGGGGGGCGCTCGCCGTTCTCATTGCGGCGGCAGGCATGAGTGCGCTCCCGACCGTCTACATGCTGGACATGTCGTTTCGCGACAGCGAGCAGAGCTTCGCCCCCGTGCTGATCGCGCCCGGGCCTACTCTCGCCAACTATGCGACCGTGCTCGCGACCGGGGGACTCGAGCGCTTCTTTCTGAACAGCCTGGTGGTTGCTTCGGGAAGTGTTCTGCTGACGCTGTTCGCGGCGAGCCTGCTCTCGTTCGCGATCCAGAGATTGAAGATTCGCGGCGGGCGGATCATTCTCCTGGTGGTGCTTTCGGCCCTGCTGCTGCCGCTGGCCTCCCTCCTGATCCCGATCACGGTGCTGTTGAGCGACGCCGGCCTTACCAATACCTGGATCGGCCTGATCGGGCCCACGGCCGCGATCGGCGTTCCGTTCGCGACCGTGATTTTGACCGAGGCGATGGCCGCGGTTCCCGACGAGCTCGA
>JBOHMK010000365.1:0-6702 GCA_050730115.1 Acetobacteraceae bacterium | reverse complement strand
CCTCCGGGGTGATGGTGCGCGGCGAGCTGACGCTGGATGAAACCAAGCACCGGTGCCTGTGGCGGGGCCAGGACATCCAGCTGACCGTGACCGAGTTCCTGCTGGTCAAGGCGCTGGCCGCGCGGCCCGGCCTCGTCAAATCGCGCGACCAGCTCATCGACGCGGCATATGGCGAGAATATCTATGTCGACGACCGGACGATCGACAGCCACGTCAAGCGAATCCGCAAGAAATTCCGAGGCAGCGACGAGCAGTTCAACCAGATCGAAACCCTTTACGGCATCGGCTACCGCTACAAGGAGGCCTGAGCCGGAGAGAGAGGCGCGGCCGGAGCGCGGCGCCGCGGGCATGGCATCGGACGTGCAGGCGCTGGCGCGCCGACGCCGGCGAGGGGCGATTTCGCCGCTGCTCAAGCACATTCTGGTGGTCAACGTGGTGCCGTTGGTCCTGCTGGTGGCGGCGCTCCTCTACCTCGATCAGTATCAGGGCGGGCTGCTGCAGGCCGAAGTGCAGGCGCTCCGCCAGCAGGCCCGGATTTTCGCCGGCGCGCTCGAGGAGAGTGCGGTCAAGGAACAGACACCCAACCAGCCGGCGCTGGTGGCGAGCCTCGCCCGGCCGCTGCTCACGCGCCTGACGGCGCCGACCCCCAACGCCGATGCCCGGCTCTACGCGCCGAACGGCCAGCTCCTCGCCGACAGCCGGGTGGAGGAGGGCCCGGGCGGCGCGATCGTGACCGTGCCGCTGCCGCCGCCGGTAACGCTGGGCCCGCTGCAGGTGGCGATCGGCTGGGCTTATGACCAGGTAGAGGGCTTGCTGCCGTTTCCGGGCGCGCAGCCGCTGGCGGTGGCGGGCACCGACTCGTCCGGGCTTGCCCCTGACCTCCGGACCACACAGTCCCTGATCGCCGAGGCCGGCAAGGGCGAGGTCCCGCCCGACATCCGGCGCACCCGGGATCATCGGCTTCTGGTGACGGTCGCCGAGCCGGTGATGCGCACTCACCGGCTAATCGGAATCGTGCTCTTGACGCGCGAGGCCACTCAGGTCGTGACCTCGCTGTTCGCGGTCCGGATGTCGATCCTCGGCCTGTTTGCGCTCGCGCTGGCGTTGACCGTGCTGATGTCGATTTATCTCTCGCGCACGATCGCCCGGCCAATCCTCAGTCTGGCGCTGACCGCAGAGCGGATGCGCGAGGGACAGGGGCAGGCCAGCGTGGTGCCGGAGGAGCTGAAGGTACGCAGTGACGAGATCGGCGTCCTGGCCGAGGCGCTTGCCGAGTCGGCAGCGGCGCTTTGGGCCCGGCTGGATGCGATCGATCGCTTTGCCGCGGACGTAGCACACGAAATCAAGAATCCGCTCTCCTCGATCCGCAGCGCCATCGAGACGATGCCGCGCATCACCGACCGCGAACAGCAGCGGCGGCTGTTCTACATCATGGCCGATGACGTGGGCCGGCTCGACCGGCTGATCAGCGATATTTCCGACGCCTCTCGGCTCGATGCCGAACTGGCGCGGATCACCATGGAGCCCGTGGACGTGGCGCCGATCCTGGCCGCGCTTGCGGAGCTCCACGAGACGACCCGGAAGGATGGAGATCCACGCATGGTGGTGGAGGCGCCGGAGCGTGGGCTGGTGGTGAACGGGGTGGAGGGGCGGCTGGTGCAGGTGCTGAGGAACCTGATCGGGAACGCGGCTTCGTTCAGCCCTCGCAACAGTGAAATCCGTCTGATCGGGCGGCAGACCGGAAGCTGGATCGAGATCACGGTCGAGGACCAGGGCCCGGGAATCCCGGAGACGAAGCTCGAACACATCTTCGACCGCTTTTATTCGGAGCGGCCGGAAGGCGAGGCATTCGGCAAGCACTCGGGGCTCGGCCTCTCGATCAGCCGGCAGATCGTGGAGACCCTGAGAGGACGGATCAGTGCCGAGAACCGCCGCGACAACAGCGGCGCGGTGATCGGTGCCCGCTTCGTGGTGCGGCTGCCGGCGGCGGGACGGGCACGGTAGTGTCCTGCGCGCGAAGTCCGCTGCCGTCAGAGCCGAACGGAGGGGATCAGCAGGCCACCGGAAGCAAAGGTTACTGTTCCGATTCCGTCACCTGAAATAGGATCATGAACTGCGGAATCGGGACAATAGGGAAACGTTTCTGTCGAGGAGCGTGAAGATGGCGCGCCAGCAATTGAGCTACGTGCACGGCGCCTCGGCGGTGCCGCTGATCGGCGAGACGGTCGGGGCCAACTTTGCACGCATCGCCGCCGCCAATGCCGGGCGGCCGGCGCTGATCGCAAGCGAGCAGGGAGTGCGCTGGAGCTACGCGGAACTCGCCGAGCGGGTGGATCAATTCGCGGCCGGGCTGATCGCGCTCGGCCTTACGCCGGGGGATCGGGTCGGAATCTGGTCGCTCAACTGCGCGGAATGGGTGCTGACGCAACTGGCGACCGCGCGGGCCGGCCTCATTCTGGTCAACATCAACCCCGCGTACCGCCTGGCAGAGCTGGAATACGCGCTGAACAAGGTGGGGTGCGCCGCGCTGGTGACAGCGGACCACTTCAAGACCAGCGATTATCTCGGCATGCTGAACGAGCTTCTGCCGGAGCTTGCGAAGAGCCGCCCGGGCGCGCTCGAAGCGGCCAAGGCGCCGCGTCTGAAAACGGTGATCGGGATCGGTGATGCCCCGCCGGGCGTGGTCCCCTTCGCCGAGGTCAATGCCCTTTGCGGCGCGCGGGAAGTAGCGCGGATCGGCGACCTCGGAACGCGCCTGCAGTTCGACCAACCGATCAATATCCAGTTCACGAGTGGAACGACAGGGGCACCCAAGGGGGCGACGCTCACGCACCACAACGTTCTCAACAACGGCTTCTTCATCGGCGAGGCGATGCGGCTCACGGCCGCCGACCGGCTGTGCATCCCGGTGCCGCTCTACCATTGCTTCGGCATGGTGCTCGGCAACCTCGCGGCCATGACACACGCCGCGGCAATGGTGTTTCCGGGCCGCGGGTTCGATGCTCTGGCGACGCTCGAGACAGTGGCGAGCGAACGCTGTACCGCACTCCACGGGGTGCCGACGATGTTCATCGCCGAGATGGAGCATCCGGAGTTTCCGAACTTCGATCTTTCGAACCTCAGGACCGGCATCATGGCGGGTTCGCCCTGCCCGATCGCGGTCATGCGCCGGGCGATCGAAACGATGCATCTCTCGGAGATCACCATCGCCTACGGCATGACGGAAACGAGCCCGGTGAGCTTCCAGACCTCGGTCGATGATCCGATCGAGAAGCGGGTCTCGACGGTCGGGCGCATCCATCCGCATGTCGAGGTGAAGATCATCGATGCCGCGGGCCGGATCGTGCCGCGCGGAACGCCGGGCGAGCTCTGCACGCGCGGCTATTCGGTGATGCTCGGCTATTGGGAGGACGCGCTGCGAACCGGCGAGGCGGTCGACCAGGCGCGCTGGATGCACACCGGCGACCTCGCGACCATCGACGAGGAAGGCTACTGCAACATTGTCGGGCGCATCAAAGACCTGGTGATCCGCGGCGGGGAGAACATTTATCCGCGCGAGGTGGAGGAGTTCCTCTACCGTCATCCGAAGATCGAGGACGTGCAGGTATTCGGCGTACCGGACGCGAAGTTCGGTGAGGAGTTGTGCGCCTGGGTCAAGGTGCGCAAAGGGCAGGCGATGACCGAAGAGGAGCTTCGCGAGTTCTGTCGCGGGCAGATCGCGCACTACAAGATTCCGCGGCATGTGCGGTTCGTCGATTCCTTCCCGATGACGGTGACGGGCAAGGTGCAGAAGTTCGTGATGCGAGAGGAGATGAGCCGGGAGCTCGGAGCCAGAGTAGAAGCGACCGCCTGAGGCGGAGGAGTGGTCAGGCGCGCGGCCTGCCAAACCCGAGCAGCCGGGCAGAGGCGCCTACGGTCCAGCCCTGGACGATCAACGAGACGATGACGACGATGAATACGCTGGCGAGCAGGTTGCCGCCGCGCTCGGGCTCGGCCAACGCCGGCATGATGCTGAGATAGATCGGCACCGCGCCGCGCAGGCCGACCCAGGAGGTGAAGGCGCTCTCGCGCCAGTTGAAGCGGAACGGTGCGAGCGAAACGAAGACGGCGACCGGGCGCGCCACGAGAATCAGCACCATCGCGCCGATGATCGCCCCCGGCAGGTAGGGCGGCAGCCGGTGCGGGGTGATCAAGAGGCCGAGCATGAGAAAGAGGGTGATTTGCGAGAGCCAGGCCATGCCTTCGAAGAACTGCGCCACGTCCTGGCGCACGCTCCGGCTCTCGAGGCGGGTCACGAAACCGGCGAGATAGACGGCGAGAAAGCCGCTGGTCTCGAGCAGCTGGGCGATCCCGAAGAGCGCCAACGCGCCGGCCAGCAGGAACACGGTGCCGAGCGCCGGTTCCATCGGCAGCTTTCTGAGCGCGCGGCCCAAAAGCCAGCCGCCGGCGAGGCCGAGCACCGCCCCGCCCGCCATTTCCCGGAGGAAGAGAGCAGAGGCGGCGGCGAGGCCGAACGAGCCGGAGGCGGTGATCACGTGGATCAGAAGAATCGTGAGAAACACCGACATCGGATCGTTGATGCCGGACTCGACTTCGAGAAGCGCGAACAGCCGCTCGGGAAGTGCCGCTCCCGCGCCGCGTAGCAGCACCGCGACCGCCGCCGCATCGGTCGGTGCGACCACCGCGCCGGCGAGCAGCGCAGCGGCGAGCGGCCGGCCTTCGATCGGTGCGATGACCAGGCCGACGATGCCGGCGGTAATGGCAACGCCGATGGTTGCCAGCACCAGGGCCGGCCAGAAGGCAAGCCGGACCATCGCGGGCGGTGTTTTCAGTCCACCTTCGAACAGGATCACGGCGAGTGCCACGCTGCCGATCAGGTAAGCAGCGTGAAAGTCACTGAACGGGACGTGCAGCGGGCCGTCCTCGCCCGCCAACATGCCGAGGGCGAGGAAGGCGAGCAGCATCGGCGCGCCGACGCGGCGCGAGGCGATCCCGGCGAGCACGCTGAGGAGGCCAAGCCCGCCGCCGAGCAGGATCAGCTCATGGGCGTGCGCCATGGCGGCGCGGGCGAGGGCGAAGGCCTCGTTCCCTGGCATCGTGTCAGGCGCGCTCAGATGCGCGGTGAAAATGCCAGCAATGGCGGCGCGAGAGGCGCCATCCGGCCGTCCGGCCGTCGATGCCGATCGCCCCCCGATCGATCAGGAGCGCCGATGTGCCGATAAGCTGCTCCCGGTCCGGCTGACAGCGGGCACCACAGAGGAGCCGGGAGTCGAGCGTCGCACGCGGCGGGGCGAGAGAAGCGAGGCGCAGCATGGCGGGTTGACGCTATCCAAGCTCTTCCGTCTTATACAAGCGAGATCCGCGGCCCGGCATCGGGGAGGAGGAGGGTGATGACAATTCCGCAGCTCCTGGTGCACGATCCCAAGGACAATGTGGGCGTGGTGGTGGTGGAGGGCCTCAAGGCCGGCACCGACATGCTTTGCGTGATCACCGGGAACGACAGCTCGTTTCACCTTCGGGCGGCTCAGGACGTGCCGATCGGCCACAAGGTGGCGCTCAGGGATCTCAGGAGCGGGGAAACTGCGATCAAGTATGGCGAGGACATCGGGCGCATGGTGGCGGACGTGCCCAAGGGCGGACACGTCCACGTGCACAACCTGAAGACGAAGCGCTGGTAGAGAGAATGACGATGGCGTCAAATGGCAAGACCAGGATCTCCGGCTACCGGCGTGAGAACGGCCGGATCGGCGTGCGCAACCACGTGGTGATCCTGCCGCTCGATGACCTTTCCAATGCTGCGGCCGAAGCGGTCGCCAACAACATCAAGGGCACGCTCGCAATTCCTCATGCCTATGGGCGGCTGCAGTTCGGTGCCGACCTCGATCTTTTCTTCCGCACCATGATTGGCACCGGGGCCAATCCGAACGTCGCCTCGGTGGTCGTCATCGGCATCGAGCCCGGCTGGACCGGGCGCATCGTCTCAGGCATTGCCAGGACCGGCAAGAAGGTGGAGGGATTTGCGATCGAGCAGCATGGCGACATTGCAACGATCGCCGCCGCCTCGCGCCGGGCCAAGGAGTTCCTCCAGGAAGCGTCGGAGGTGAAGCGGGAGGAGTGCGATATTTCCGACCTCTGGATTTCGACCAAGTGCGGCGAGAGCGATACCACGACCGGGCTCGGCTCCTGCTGCACCGTCGGCAACATGTACGACAAGCTCATTCCGCACGGCGTCACCGGCGTGTTTGGCGAGACCTCGGAGATCACCGGGGCAGAGCATGTCTGCAAGGCGCGCGCGGCCACTCCCGAGCTCGGGGAGCGGTGGTATGCGATGTGGAAGGCCTACCAGGACGAGGTGATCGAGCCCAATAAGGTCGACGATCTTTCGGAGTCGCAGCCGACCAAGGGGAATATCGAAGGCGGGCTGACGACGATCGAGGAAAAGGCCTTCGGCAATCTGGAGAAGATCGGGCGCACCTGCCGCTACATCGAGATCCTCGGGCCGGCAGAGGCGCCGGCGAAGGGCCCCGGGCTCTATTACATGGATACGTCATCCGCGGCCGCCGAATGCGTGACGCTGATGGCCGCGGCGGGCTATGTCGTGCACACCTTCCCGACCGGGCAGGGTAACGTCGTCGGCAATCCGATCGTGCCGGTGATCAAGATCTCGGCCAATCCGCGCACCGTGCGCACGATGTCTGAGCA
>JBOHMK010000364.1:0-6610 GCA_050730115.1 Acetobacteraceae bacterium | reverse complement strand
CACGTTCGGTGGTGCCGCCCGGGCTGGTGACCGCGCGGCGGAGCGCCGCGGCGTCTTCTTCGCTGGCCGCGAGCAGGGCCCCCGCCCCGGAAACCGTACGCCGGGCGAGGAGCCGCGCCAGCTCCGTCGGCAGCCCCTGCTCGATCCCGGCGCGCTCCAGGAGTTCGGCCAGCAGGAAGACGTACGCGGGCCCGCTGCCGGAGACCGCCGTCACCGGGTCGAGCAGCGTTTCATCCGTGACCCAGGCCACCCGCCCGACGGCCACGAGCAGGCGCTCGCAGAGGCTCCTGGCTGCTTCCCCTGCCCCGGAACCGGCGCAGAGAACGGTGGTTCCAGCCCGGATCGCCGCCGGCGTGTTCGGCATCGCCCGGACGATCGCCGCTTCGGGTCCGAGCCTGGCCTGTAGCGAGGCCAGCGTGCGGCCGGCCATGATCGAAAGAAACACGCTTGAGGGGGCAAAGCGTGCGAATTCAGGCAGCACTGCATCGGCCTGCTGCGGCTTGATTGCGAATACCACCGCAGCGGGTGCGAATCCTGAGGGGATCTTGGCGGCATCGGCGAGAGTGACGGCATCGGTGGCGCCGTCCGGCAGCCGCGGCGCGGGATCGACCACGACCGAACGGGCCAGCCCCTGGTCCAGCCACGCCCCAAGCATCGCCCCGCCCATGCGCCCGCAACCGACCAGGATCAGCGGCGGCAGCCGGGCGGTCATGGCGAACCGTCGGTCACGCCTCGCCGGCGCATTCCAGCATCGCCGCGGCGAGTGACTCCCTGGCGGGCTTCCCGGCCGAAATCGTGAACTGGAAGGCGGGATAGAAGCGCTCGCATTCCGTGAGTGCGATATCCAGCATGTCTTCCAGACTCTCCTGGGATGCGCCGGCGGTGCCGCGCAGCAGCACGGAATGGTGGAAGGCCGGAATCCGATCCTCGGTGCCCATGCCGAAATGGCCGACCCAGAGCCGCTCGTTGGCGAGCGCCAGCAGTTCCTGCACCGCTGTCCGGCGCCGTTCCGGCACCTTGAGATGGAAGGCACAGGTGAAGTGCATCGCACTCATTTCGGCCGACCAGTTGAAGTAGAGGACGTACTCGCTCCATTGGCCGGACACCTCGGCGGTGACTTCGCACTCGCCGCGTCGGTCGAACGACCAGCCATTGGCGCCGATGATCTGCTCGATCATGTCGAGGGGATTGGCGGCGATATCGACTGGGTCAACGGTGGCAGTGGGGGGCATAGGACTCTCCCCTGGCGATGGCTCACCCCGGTTCAAGGGCGGGGCGCCGCGAATCGGGGCTTCCCCTGCGGTCGCACCCGATGCTCCACCATACCGAGGCATCCGGGCGCGCCGCAAGCGGCCGGCACTCAGTCGCTTGGAGGCGACGGTGGCTCGGTCGCCGCGGGCGGCGGCTCGAGCGCCGCGATCCGCCCCTCGAGCGCCTCGAGCCGGGCAGCCAGGCCATCCAGCCGGGCCACGCAGTCTTCGGACGCCGCGCGCGCGTTGGCGGCCAGCTCTTTCACCGCCTCGAGATCAGCCCGCCCGGCGAGATCGAAGCGGCGGATCAGCTCATCGAGGCGAGCCCGGAGCATGGCCTCGGTCTCATCGCGGATCCCGGCCAGCGCGGAAAATGCTCCGCCGGCAACGCCGGCCAGGTCATCGAAGATGTGAGATCGCTCTGCCATTGCTCCGGTCCCAATGCGGGGGCCTTGCGGAACCTCTCCTTCGGCGCCCTTTGCCGGCGGCCCTTTGCCGGCTTGGGGCCCACCCCTATAAGGCCCGGCCATGATTCTGCTCACCGGCGGTGCCGGCTGCATCGGCTCGAACCTGCACGCCGCCCTCGAGGCGCGCGACCAGGAGACCATCATTGTCGATCGGCTGCGGAGCAGCGGCAAGTGGCGCAATCTCCGCCATCACCCGCCCCTCCGGATCGTGCCGCCCGAAGAGCTTCCGGATTTCCTGGACGCGCATCCGCCGGTCGAGATCGTCTGTCATCTCGGTGCGGTCACGGATACCACCAGCTGCGACGGCGATCTCGTATGGGCGACCAACGTCGAATTTTCGCGCTACCTCTGGGAATGGTGCACACTCCGCCGCGTGCGATTTCTCTATGCCTCGTCTGCCGCCACTTACGGGGACGGCAGCGCCGGGTTTGCGGATGATCCCGAGCCGGCGGCGCTCGCACGCCTGAGGCCGCTCAACCTCTACGGTTGGAGCAAGCACGCATTCGACCTGAGGCTGGTGCGGCTGTTGGCTGCCGGAGCCGCACGACCGCCGCAATGGGTGGGGCTTAAATTCTTCAATGTCTATGGACCGAACGAGTATCACAAGGGCCGCATGGTCTCGGTCGTCAAGATCAAGTTCGACGAGCTGATGACCGAGGGTACGATGCGGCTGTTCCGCTCGGGCCGTGCCGAGATCGCCGACGGCGAGCAGCGGCGCGATTTCATCTGGGTCGGCGATGTCGTTGCCACGATGCTGTGGCTGATCGACCATCCGGAAGTGAACGGGCTCTTCAATCTCGGCACCGGCCGCGCCGAAACCTATCGGCACCTGGCCCAGTCTGTTGCCGCGGCTGCCGGCCGGCCGGCAAACATTTCGTTCATCGATATGCCGGGCGATCTCGCCGGGCAGTATCAGTACCGGACGGAGGCAGAGATGCAGCGGCTTCGCGGCGCCGGGCTCACGCAGAACTTCGTCCCGCTGGCCGAAGGCGTGCGCCGCTATGTGCAGGACTATCTGCTGACGGACGATCCGTACGCATGACGCCGCTGGTCTTTCCCGATTTCAATCCCGTCGCCATCAGGATTGGGCCGTTCGCGATCCGCTGGTACGCGCTCGCCTATATCGCGGGGCTGCTGCTCGGCTGGCGGTTGCTGCGGCGGCTGGTGCGCGAGGTGCCGCTCGTGGCCACGCCCCTGCAGGTGGACGACTTTCTGACCTGGGCCACGCTCGGCGTCGTCATCGGCGGACGGCTCGGCTATGTGCTGTTCTATCAGCCAGGCTACTACTTCACGCACTTGCCGATGATTTTCGCCGTCTGGGACGGCGGCATGAGCTTCCACGGCGGGATGATCGGCACTGCGATCGCGATCTGGTGGTACTGCGGTCGCCAGGGCATGAACGTGCTCGGCTTCGCGGACCGCATTGCCGTGGTCGCGCCGATCGGTCTCGGGCTCGGGCGGGTTGCCAATTTCATCAACGGCGAACTGTTCGGCCGGGTGGCGCCGAGCTGGTGGCCAGGTGCGATGATCTTTCCCCGGGCGGCGGTGGTGTTTCCGAAATACGGGCTGGCGCCGCGTTTTCCGAGCGAGCTTTACGAAGCCTTTCTCGAAGGGGTGGTGTTGCTGATCGTGATGTATGCGCTCTCCAGGCGCGCCGGCCTCAGGATGCGCCCGGGCTTCCTCACCGGCTGCTTCCTGATCGGCTACGCGATTGCCCGCTTCACGTGTGAGTTCTTCCGCGAGCCTGACCCCTTCTACGGTTACCTGCTGTTCGGTCTGACGATGGGGCAGTGGCTTTCATTGCCGCTGGTGCCGATCGGCGGCTGGCTGATCTGGCACAGCCACGGCCGCGCGCTGGAGCCGCTCAAGGCCCGAGTGACGTAGCGCCGATTGCGGCAACCGGAGAATCCTCGGATCTCCGGCTGCCCGGCCGAGTATCTCGAATTTGCCGATCATCTCGCGGATCTGGCGGGCGGGATGGTGACGGATTGGAACGGGAAGCGGCTTCGGCTCCATTCCGGAGGGTCGATCATCGCTGCCGGTGACCCGGCGTTGGCCAGGGAGGCGCTGCCCGGGCTGGCCGGCGATGTCCTGCGAGTTGCGACACCGGCAGTTGTGCACCTACTGGTCACAGCAGAGGGGCGAGCGCCGCCAAACCCCAGGCGGCGAGCACGGCGCCGGCCACCTTCGCCGCCCTCTCGCCCCAGGGGGTGGTCTTTTCGATCAGCACCAGCAGGGCGAGGCCGGCAATCCAGAGGATGTTCATTACGCCGCCGACGAACAGCAGCGCCATCAGTAACCAGCAGCAGCCGAGGCAATAGAGCCCGTTGACCGCGCCGCTGCGCACCGGCCCCAGCGGGCCTCTCTGCCAGTGGGTGAGGAGGATGCCGAGGGGCGAGCGGCAGTTGTGCAGACAGGCTTGCTTGAGCGGCGTCCATTGCCAGACTCCGGCCGCGATGAGCACGCCCGCAGCGACGATCTGATTCGTCGTCGCCATGACCGGCGACAGCATCCCGGCCTCGCTCAGCGCCCATTGCAGCGCTGTCGCAACGACGCTGAACGCGACCCAGACCAAGAGGTAACCGGCGGCAAAGGGGCCAGCGGTTCGCGCAGCAACGCCGCCGCCGCCGGCACGCTGCCGCGCCAGTGCCGCGATCAGCAGGATCGAGGGCGCCGCACTCGGCAGCATCATCGCCACCATCATGACAGCCCACATGACGAACACGATGGCGGCATGCCCGATCGTCCAACGGGATAGTGCCATCCCCATGGCCATGCCGATGCCGTCCGGCGCCATCGCCGCCATTTGTATTCCGCCGAGCAGCAGGTAGCTCCAGGCGATGATCGTGGCGACAGCGAGGCCCGAGATGAGGACGACCCGGTCGTGGCGCAGCAGGGCCGCGAGCGGGTTGAAGCTCATCGCCGGCTGCGATCTGTCAACCGATAACGCCGTTGTTACTCAGATGCAGCCGGGCGAAGTGAGCGTGCGTGCGTTCAAGACCCGGCAGCGGGATCCCACCACTCACCCGGGACGAGGCGCTGCCCATCTCGGCGATGCGGTATTCAAAGCCGTGCGGCAGATCGATGCGGGCGCGATGCTCTGCCCCCGTCACGGGATTGCGGATCGGTTCGCCGATCGTCTCGATGATTCCCGGCACCGCAAATCGCCCGCGCCGCGCATCGACGTCGATCTCGATGTCGATCGACCGGAACAGTGGTGGGAGCTTGCGGGGCGCCATGGCGGCGAAGACCCACCACACGGTCGCCATCTCAACGGTGTCCTGGCCGGTCATGATCCTGACGAGCGCATCACGCTGCGCCTCGTCCGCGCGCTGGTCCACGATCACCTGCATCGTGCCGTTTCCCTGGTGGATCGCCCCCGGCCAACTTCCCATCAGAACGGCGGCGAGCCCGTCAAGGCGCACCTCGCCGAAATGCCCCTCTTCGATCGTCACGGCGACTGCCGCGTGGCAGTCGCCGTGCGTCGGCAAGGCGTTGAACTGACACGGGCAGCCGTAGGCGCAGTTGCAGTTGGCCAGCTCGGTTCCCCTGATCTGCCATTCTACAGCCATGATCTTCCCTCCACACGCAGGGCTTGGCCCGCCGTTCGCGCCCGGAAGCGTGACCCCCATCGCGGCCGACTTTCCGAGTGCGATCGCGGCAGCCCGACTTGCGGTGCGGCTCCGGAAGTCCACGGACAGCAACCGATCGGACGTAACCGCCGTCAAGCGTAACAAGATCGATGCAATTGGTCAAGGAGATGCGGCCGCATTGTCTGAGCGGCTTCGCTGTTGCCGTGCGGAGAAGATTCGGGGCGCGTTTCACCAGACGGCGCGCGGCGGTGTCAGGGCAAGGGCTCCGCCCTTGACCCGCCCAATGGGACCTCGGGAGCCTGAAGCCCCGGACCCCCGCACTTCACGAGCAGGGATTCCAAAGCCTTGCATTTGGTCGGGTGCGGGGCAGTGCCCAGCGTATTTCCCTGGCGGCTGCCGCGACCCCGTTTTTCAGCAAACTGTCAGAGCCGCTCGGGAGGGTTCGCTACGCGGAGAGGACGAAATCCGCGACTCGCTCACCGATCATGATCGAGGCGGCGTTGGTGTTTCCGGAAACCACTGTCGGCATGATCGAGGCATCGGCGACGCGCAGGCCCGCAAGGCCGTGCACGGAAAGTTTTGCATCGACGACCGCCATCGGGTCGGCCCCCATGCGGCAGGTGCTGGTAGGGTGATAGACGGTGCCGCCATATTGCTTCGCAAAGTCGAGGATCTCGTCGTCGGTCACGACCAGAGACCCGGGCAGATATTCGCTTTCGATGAAGGCCTGCATCTCGCTCTCGCCGGCGACGCGGCGGGCGAGCTTGACGCCGGCGATCAATGTCCGCCGGTCGAGTTCCGTTGCCAGATAATTCGGATGAATTGCCGGCGCGTCCTGAGGTGCTCCCGAGCGGAGGCGGATCTCACCGCGGCTGTCCGGGCGAAGCTGGTTGATAATAGTGGAGAAGCCCGAGAAGCGATGCAGGCCTTCCGCCGGCCGATCGGCCGAAAACATGATGAAATGATAGTGCACGTCCGGGGTAGCGAGCTCGGGGCGCGTGCGCACGAACAGACCGACCTGGCCGGCGGCAATGGTCAGCGGGCCGCGTCGGAACAGCAGATATTGCAATCCGGCTGCGATCTTCTTGGGGACGCTCAGCATCATGTCGTTGACGGTGATCGGGCGGTTGCAGCGATGCACGATGCGAACCTGATAATGATCCTGCAGGCTCTGCCCGACGCCCGGCATGTCGATCACGAGCGGAATCCCGAATGCGGCGAGATCTGCTGCCGGGCCGACACCCGAGAGCATGAGAAGCTGCGGTGAATTGACCGCGCCGCCGGAGAGGATGACTTCGCG
>JBOHMK010000363.1:0-3330 GCA_050730115.1 Acetobacteraceae bacterium | reverse complement strand
TTCCTGCGCGAGCGCCACAAGGCCGCCTGAACAGGGTGCCGTCCGCTTCGGGCGCACTCCCTCGGCAGGTCGTCCTGACTGCCGATGATTTCGGGCTCTCGGCCGCGGTGAACGAAGCGGTCGAGCGGGCGCATTGCGAAGGCATTCTCGGTGCGACCAGCCTGATGGTGGCCGGACCTGCGGCCGAAGACGCAATCGCGCGCGCGCGGCGCCTGCCCGAACTTCGCGTCGGACTGCACCTCGTGTTGATCGAAGGCCCGGCGGTGCTGCCACGCGAGCAAATTCCCGATCTCGTGGACCAGCGGGGGTGGTTCCCTGCCGATCAATTCCGGCTTGGCCCTCGCTACTTTTTCCGCCCTTCCGTTCGCCGCCAGCTCGCACGCGAAATCCGCGCCCAGTTCGCGTGCTTTGCCGCAACCGGGCTCACGCTCGAGCACGCTGATGCGCACAAACACATGCAGCTCCATCCAACCATCGGCCGCCTGATGCTCGAGATCGGCCGGGAGTTCGGCCTCAAGGCAGTCAGAGTGCCGAGCGAGCCGCCGTCGGTCCTCGCCGCCGCCGGTGCCGATGTTTCGATTACCGCACGGTTGCTATCGGCCTGGAGCCAACTCTTCCGCCGGCAGGCACGCGCGGCGGGAATGGCGGCGCCCAATTCCCTCTTCGGGATCGCATGGTCCGGAGGGATGACGGCCGAGCGGGTGAAGGCCCTGGCCCCACATCTGCCCCTGGGGCTCGCCGAGCTTTATTTCCATCCGGCCGCAGGCCGCGATGCGCTGCTGACGGAATTGATGCCCGCCTATCAGCAAGAGGCCGAACTCGCCGCTCTGATCGATCCGATGGTGGCGCTGGCTCTGGTCTCCGTTGCCGAGATCCTGCCCGGCTACGGTGGCAGCACGTCAACGGATGGTGCGGGACGGCCGGTCAGCGGATCGCCTGGCGGTCCGTGAAGCACGTCTCCGGGTGGTCCGCGCAGCACGTCGCCCGCTGGCGGCGGCCTGGGGGCGGGGGTCGGTGGCGGATTGGCCGGCACCGGCAGCAGGATCTGGCCGTGCACTCCCGGCGGGACGCCCGGCAGACCCCCAAGGTCGAGCTCGAGCAGCAAGTTCTGGCCGGGCTCGGTCCAGACGGCAGTCGCGGCCAGCAGGAGCATCGCCGGAATGGCCAAGCGCAGCATACTCTCGCCTCCAGGCCGAAGTATGCCCAAAGATGTTTACCGGCAGGTTGATAATCGCGCGAGCGACCCACCGGCCTCACGCGGTGAAAGGGCCGGTTGCCGCAAGCCGGCCCATCCGTTCCCTGATCGCGGCGTCCGCCGGAAAGAACGCGTCCAGCGCGCGCTCGGAGAGCATGACATCAGCTTGTGTGTCGAACGCGGTCACGGTCGAGAAAAACCTCAGAGACCCGCCTTCGTCATCGGCCGATGTTCACCGATTGGGGCCATCGGGCGGTCAGTGCAGCAAAACCCCGGGCAGGACTGACACGAACCGGATCCAAGCACGCATCTGCTTGTGGAATATGTCCACTTTCCGGGTAGGGCGTTGCCCAAGTGGGCCGTTCCGAAGTCCACTTGTCCGGACTTTTGCCCCGGTTACGCAGAAATCGCGCAGGGTACTGGAACCGCATGGAAAAGATCACAAAGCGCACGGTCGCCGCTCTGAAACCTTCCGAGGTTGGGGTCAAAGGTTCTGAACAATTGCTCTGGAATCCGGAGCTGCGCGGCTTCGGCGTCCGGGCCAACCCCGCCGCCGCGCCCGAGCCGGACCGCAACGCCATCACCGTATCCGCGCTCAGCGACTGGTATCTGGCCGAGGCCGAGGCGGGACGGATCCTCGGCCGGCGGCGGCCAATCAAGGCCTCGACGCTCGCCATGGACCGCAGCCGGATCGAGGCGCACATCAAGCCGTTGCTTGGCGCGCACCAGGTCGGCGCGCCCACCCTCGGCGACATCGAGGGCGCCCAGGCCGATATCGCCGCAGGCAAGACTGCAAAGCCGCGCGCGGCAGCCGCGGCGGCGTCACGACGGGTGGCGAGGGCGTCTCCGCTCGCACGATGCCAATACTCCATGCCGTCTTCGAACACGCGGTCCGCCTCGGGACGATCGAGAACAACCCGGGGAAGGGTGCGCGCCGCCTTGCCAGCACGCCGCGCGACCGCCGATTGAGCCGCGCCGAGATCGCGAAGCTCGGGAAGGCCATGCGCGCCGCCGGGGCGGCGGGCGAGCATCCGACCGGACTTGCCGCGATCCGCCTGCTCCTGCTGACGGGCTTCCGGAGGTTCGAGGGGCTCGGGCTCCGGCGCGACTGGCTCGATGCCGAGGAAGCCGCTGTCCGCTTCCCGGACACCAAGAGCGGCGCCCAGCTCCGCGTCATCGGCCGCTCCGCCGTGGAGTTGCTGCTCGCACAGCCGCAGACGACCAAGTCGCCCTTCTTCTCTCCGGCCGACTGGCGCGAGGGACATTTCATCGGCATCGTGCGCGTGCTCGATCGGGTCCGCGCGCTGGCGGGCCTTGCCGACGTGACGCCGCACACCTTGCGCCATACCTTTGCCAGCGTCGTCGGCCACGTCGCACGCGGGGTGACGCGGCCTTATGTTCATATCGATGAGGCACTGCGCATGGTCGCCGACAACGTCGCCGGCGAGATCGCCGCCATCCTCGACGGCGGTGCGGGCCGATCCCGTGCCGCCGACCGCCAGCCCGTCGCGGCCGAGTCGGCTCTCGAACACGCGCCGGCACGACGATGCAAGGGCGCCGACCGGTCGGAGCCTCCTTGACGCAACATAGCCTTCAGGCTATATAGATGCCGTGGACTGTCGAGTTCCATGACGACCTCGAGCCGGAGTTCCTGGCCTTGGAGTCGACGGTCCAGGACGCGCTGTTGGCGGTTGCGAAGCTCCTCGCTGACTACGGTCCGCGTCTCGGCCGGCCCTATGCCGACACGCTCAAGGGCTCGAAGGACGCGAACATGAAGGAACTTCGGTTCGAGGCGTCGGACGGAGAATGGCGAGTGGCCTTTGCATTCGATCCCCGGCGGCAGGCCATCCTGCTGGTCGCGGGAGACAAGTCCGGCGGCAGTCAGAAGCGCTTTTACCGGCAGTTGATCGCCAAAGCGGACCAGCAGTTTTCCGCGCACCTGCATCGCCTGAAAGCCGGAAAGACAGAGAGGTGAAATGGGCCGGACTCTTGACCAGGCGATCGCCGAGCTTCCACCCGAGCGGCGGGAGCGCGTTGACGCTCGCTATCGAGAACTGAAGCATGAGGTCGAGGGGTTGCGCGAGTTGCGGGCGATCGCGGGCAAGGCGCAGCTCGATGTCGCCGCTGCGCTCCAT
>JBOHMK010000362.1:0-3761 GCA_050730115.1 Acetobacteraceae bacterium | reverse complement strand
CCGCCGGGTTGTAGCTCGCCGTGCCGCCGACCAGCGCACCACGCTGGATCAGCGTCCTCAGAAACCCATTCACGCTCGCCAGTATCGAGTTGATCAGCCCGTTGGTGATCGGCTGGTCGAGGAACTGCAGCATCGCGAGCTGCACGCTTGCCTCGACAACGTCCATCGTCCGACGCACCGGAATGAACGTCGCCGCATCGGTGTAGCTCGGATAGGCGGCCGACGTGTTGCCCCATATGCGAAGCCCAGTGCCGAAGCCATTGAACACGGTCAGGATGCCTTGTGCGTTGAGGTTGTCGGTATCGCTCGCCGGGTCGAACGCCGAGGCGTACATGCTCACATCCGGCCCGACGATGCCCTGGATTTGCGTGTTGCTCGGGCTGAACCAGTAACCGTTCGCGATGTCCTGCGCCGCGGTCGCGCCGGCCACCCATTGCGAATAAGGACTGTCGGCGTTCGCATTGTAGAGCGTGCTGATGACGGCGCCCTGGTTGTTCAGCGTATTGCCGGTCGGGACGATGCCGGTGTCGTAGAATATTTCCTGCGGGAAGCAGAGCACCGCGCGGTAGCTCGATGTGTCGAACGCTTGTCCCACCGTGCCCCGATTCGCGATCGCCGTCGCGACCGTCGTCCCCGGCGCGGCGTCGAGGAACGCCATGCCGCGCACCGTTCCCGCGAGCGTGGTCAGCGCCGCCGCGGTGGCCTGATCCTGCGTCCAGCCCGGCGCAATCAGGAGCTTCGGGAAGACGCCCATGCTCTGGAAGGTGGTCAGCAACGCCTGCATGCCGGTGTACGTCGATCCGCCGACCGCGCCAACGATGTCGGAGTCCTGAACCTTGGTCGGGTCGGCATACGCATAGGAGATGCTCAGGGACTCGCCGGCCGAAATGGCGCCCCCAGCCTTCGCGTAGACGAAGCCGTTGACGTAATCGACCGTGTAATCAGTGTTCTCGACGTACGTCGGAGAGCCCGCCGACGCCTTTACGACCACCGTGCTTGTCAGCGTGCCGGAGTTCGGCAGCCCGGGCCCGATCAACCCCATCTGCTTGAGGTTCACGACCTGCGTGCCGGACGCTGGCACCGCAAAGATCGTGGATGCGACCGATGTCTGGTGCACCGAAGGGTTGAACACGTTGATGACGATGATCTGCCCGGAGCCCTGCGCCAAAATCGCCGCGAGCGCGTACGGAATGCTGTAGCCGCGCACAAGCGGGCCGAACTGGCTGGCCGAGCTCGCCGAGTTGACGAGTGTTGGCGTGTTCGCCACCGACCCCGGCTGCACGCTGCTCGTGGCCGGCACGGCCCACTGCGGCGCTGTGCCAACCAGGCCGATCACCGCCGAGTTGACAACCGTGATCGGAACCGGGCCGGTCTTGACCTCGGTGATCTCGATTCCGTGCAGAAAATTTGCAGGCATTTCTTGACCCTCAAATCATTCCGTTGCGACGACCGTATCCGCGGGCGCGCACGCGATCGCGACCGTATCGCTCGCACCGATGCCGCCGGCCGCTATGGCCGTAACGACGCCCGTTGCGCCGTCGCACTCCCAGTCCACGAACTCGCGATAGAGCACCGTGCCCGCGGCATTGCTCACGGCGCCGACCACCACCGGGTACGGCCCCGGCAGCGTCAGCACGCCGCCCGCGAAGGCATAGCTGCCAGCACTCACCGGCGCGCCGTTCGCCAGCGCCAGCGCGGCCACGTACATCTGCGCCCGCACCAGGTTCGCGAGCGCCATCGCCGGCTCGGTCTTGAGCTTTAGTGTGGGCACTTCGAGCCGCATATCATAAAGCCAGACCCGACCTTCGGCGTCCTGCTCGGCAAATCGTTCCTCGGCGAAGTAGGCATTTCGGCAACTGGGCGGCCGATAGCCGGTCAACGCCGCCTCGACGGCATCGACCAGCGCATAGACGCTACCCGCCCCGGTCAGCGCCCATGCCGTCTGGCGCGCCTCGACATGGACGTCGAATGAGAGCGTCCGCTCTTGCACCATGGCATCTGTGGTCATCGGCTTGCCGAACCGTGCGCCGTGGTAACTCACCAGCACGAACGCGATGGCGCTCGACCGCCACCACGTGTCGAGGTCGAAATCCGGAAACACATAGACCGGAATCGCAAGCCCAGCGCCGGACAGATGCTCCGAAAGCTGCGCCGCGATCGCCGCCTGGATAGAGCCCGCATCCTGCGGCTCTGACGGGCTGTAGCTGCGCCCGGTCCAGGCGGTCGGGTCGATCGCAACCGGCAGCGCGCCGTATGTTAGTGCGGTCACTGGCCGTTTGCCGTCCTACGACTCGTAGATCAGCAGGCTGCCGCTCGGGATCGAGAACGTGACGTTCTGCGCGATCGGCTGCTGCGTCACCTGGCGCACCATGCCGGAGCCGGTGCTCGAGGTGCCCGCCCCGACATTGAACGCATCGGCGCTCAGACCGGCCACCGTATAAACCGTTTCGCTCGAGAGCCCGCTCGGCAGCGCGCCGCCGAACCGCGCCGTAATCGCGACAGCCGCGCCATTCGCGAGCGCCGGGCTCGATCCCGCGGTGATCCCGTAAGCCGTCAGCACGCCGGGGCTTGCGTCCGTGCAGTCGAACGGGAACCACGGGTCATTGCCGAGCCAATCCCAGTAAAGCAGGTTGCCCGACGTCGCGGCGTCGTAAACGCCCCACGCGACCACGGTGCCCCAGCTCGCCGTCGCCTGCGGAAACGAGAGCGCCGCCGAGGAGGTGATGTTCGCAGGCCCGGCGCCGGTCGCCGCTGGGAACACCGAGAACGCGATCGTATCGCCGGAGCCGACCGTCCCGGAGACCGATGCCGAGAGGGTCACCGTGGTCGAAGTCTTGCTGCTCACCGTGACGCCAGCGCCGATCGCCGCCGGTGTCGCGAGATCGAGCACGGTCATGCCGGCGGCAACCCAGCTCGGCACGCTCGAGAAGGTCAATGTCGCGCCGCTCGACGTGGCTGCGCTGGTCGCGGCGGTGCCGGCAAGCTGCGCTCTGGCGTATGCCCCGCCGCTCACTTCGACCGCGCCGCTGTCGTTGTCGCCGGGCGCCGTGGTGAAGAGCGCGATCCACCGGCCCGCGAGCGCGGGCATGGTCGCCATACCGGCCGCCCAGTTCAGCAAATCCTTTGCGAGATAACCTGTCTTTGCCATCTGAAATCCCTCTACGATCCCGGCATCCCGGGGTAATCAGCCGTCATGTATTCCCAGAGCTCCGGCTCCGTGCCGTCGCTCGCGGTGCCGGCAATCCTGATCGCGTAGCGCACGTTCTCGAGCAGGTTGCCGATCTTCTGCGCGATCGCCGCGTTGGCCACGCCGGTCTTCGGGCTCGCCACGACCTCAGGCGGCCCGATGATCCGGCTTGCCGCCTCCGGGTCCTGCGCCGGATGGGAAGAATTCGGCCAGACCGTCATCGAGACGAGTGCCACTGCCGTGATCGTCACGCCGCTTTCGAGCATTGGGCCGAAGTCCGCCGTCACCACCGCGGTCTGCTCGGGCGATGTCAGGCTCATCAGCGCGGTCGCTGATCTGGTCATGCGTACGGTCCTCGGTTGTGCGTGCGCCGATACGAAGTCATGACCAGGCCCGTCGTCGGCGGCAGCATCCAGAAGCTGCTGTCGAACGCGAGCGGCGCCTGGCCGCCCGAAGCAGCCCCGAACGCCGCCGCAATCACTCTGAGCCAACCAGCGAGTGCGCTCGCAACAGCCGCGCGAGCGGTGCCACCTTGTGCCGCCCGTGCATCGATCGTCCCGGCAACGCTCCACGC
>JBOHMK010000361.1:0-7878 GCA_050730115.1 Acetobacteraceae bacterium | reverse complement strand
CGGCGCCGAGTTCAGCCAACGCCGTGACGATCTCACGGGCTGGGTTGGCTTTGACGGCGTAGTAGATCTCCGCTGTCGGCAGGGACTCGCGCAATGCCGCGTAGCGCGCGCGGACCACGTCGAGATCGAGGATCAGAAAGGGCGTTGGCAGCCGCGTCTCAGCGAGCAACCGGTCGAGGCGCGCGGTTGGCGATCCGTCCGGAACCGTTGCGCCGCCTATGGGGTGTGCCGATGGACTTCCTTCCTCCGTCATCAGGACTCACGCGAGCTTTCGGGCGGGTCATTGTAGAAGACCATTTTAGCTGATTCCGAAGACCGGATTGGTAGGTCCATTACGCAAGCCTTCCAGGAAGGCCCGGAACAGCAAATGTGCCTGATCGCGGGCGATGGCTGCGATCCGAGCAATGTCGACCAATCCCGGGGGCCACGCAAGCTGTCGCGGCAGTCTCGGGGCACCTCACCGAGCGTACCCTTCGCCTGGCGCGATGAAGAGCGGTGCGGCGCATAGCGCGCTGGTGCCGTGCCCAACCCCTCGCTGATGACGTTGAAGCGCGCCACGATCGCCATCATCGCGGCGGACTGCCTGGTGCCCTCTGCCCCGAGCTGGTCATGGGGGCCAAGCATGTGATGCAGTCACTCGTGCGGATCGATCGAGCACGGCCCGATGATGACGGCGGTGAGATAGCCGTCGAGCATGGAGACACCGTCGATCACCGGAGGCGGATCGAGCCGATCCATCCAGCCTTCGAGTTCTTCCAGGCTCATCGCCTCAGCAGAGCGGTGATGGCGGCGGCGGGGTCCGGGATCGGTCGGGCAATGTGTGGCACATCGCAACGCACGTCGAGGATGTGCCGCCGGCAGAGCTCGCGCGACGCGCCGAAGAGGCAATGCGCGGGGCTGGCGGGCAAGGCGAAACCGCAGATTGGCCCGGCGGCACGGTCTCGATCGGGCCGAGGGGAGTTCTGTCTTCAACCCCGCAGGTGAGCCCATCCCATTGCATGCGTGCGGGGCAGGCGTCCGGGGCAGGAGTGGGCGAACCTGGAATCGTCGGTGCGCCATGATAATGTCGCTCTGCGCGCGGCTGGCCCGCATGGGCGTCGCGGTGTCGCGGCTGCCGGCCATCGAGGTCGCAGGAGGAGGATCATGTGCCAGAGCCTGAGATCACCGTTTTCCTGGGTGGACACGGGCGCTGTGCCGAAAATGTGCAGGTGAAGAGCCTGCCGGCAAACGTGCAGATCTACTGGTACGGTCAGCTCGGAAATCCGGTCACGAAGGCGTATTCGTCTGCCGTCCTGCACGGGGACCACAAGGTCATGTCGGGCATGAGTTCGGCCCAGCACCTGCCTTGCCGACACTGGCTGTGTGACACGCTTTCCGAAGAATTGCGTCTCCGAGCGGAACAGTTCCACTCCGGCGGTTGGAATTCGAACGCGTACCTTCTCCAGCCAAAACAAGACAACGATATCCCGCTTTTTACACTGGCCCGCTTTCTTGGTAAGAAATTCAGCGGCAAGGTAGTGGCGTTGAGATGGTCGGTTTGCCGAAGCTCGACTTTGCATTCGGGTCTTTGGAAGCATGATTTCACGAACGGACAGGCGACACTTGTTCAACGGGATGATACGTCGCCCTCGAAACCCGCAAAGCAGATGGCGATTGTCGACCTGGACGGAGCGGTCTTCCTTGAACAATGGGGAAAACCGATCGGTAATTACGGAGGAGCAACCAGGCAGCAGTTGAAAAACGTCGGCGCGATGCAAGCGATGAAGAAACCGCTTCCGGGCCAGAAGTTCGCGTCTCAGGACTTCTGATGCCGATTGTCGGACGGTTGGCCGGAGGGCTGATCGGTCAGCGCTTTGCCGGCCGCCGCACGGGAACCCTTAACCGGTCGCGGCGGGCGTGACAGACCCTGCTCACGGTGACAACCGCGCGACCGGCAGGGTGATCACGCTTCGGCTTCGCTTTCCCGCGAAGGCTGCGGCTTGCGCAGCATGCGGATGATCCCGGAGGCGATCTCGTACAACATGCCGCCGAAGGTGAGGGACCAGGCGATCAGGGCGGCATAGACGAAATAGCGAGGTATGAAGAGCAGGAACTTCAGCTCGAGCGCCAAAGCCATCTGCAGCGTGCAGACGGTGTACATGCCGAGCGGGAAGATCGCTCCCCAGTACGACGGATCATAGCGGAGCGGGAAGTGGCGGTACAAGTGCCGCCAGGCGCCGAGCAGCAGCAGCATCGGTATCCACCAGGTGCCCGTTGCCCAGTAGAAGACCGTGAAGCCTTTCAGAAACGGCAGCACGGAGAGCAGGAACGGCGCATCGGCGCCGTTTTCGATCAGCCGCGCACCGGCGAGCACCGAGATCGCCATCGCCCCCATGTTGATCCAGTACGGGGGCGAAAGATCGCCGGGGGAAAAGACGAAGAATGTGTAGCGGTAGAAAATCAGCGATATGATCCAGATGTAGAGCATTCCTCCCCAGAGCCACATCGATAGCACAACGAAATTCAACTCGAGTCGGTAGGGCTGCTGCCAGTGCGCGGCGATCAGCGCGGCGAGCACCGCGACCGACTGCGTGGCGACCACAGCGAGCAGCCAGGCGCCGGTGATGCCCTGGTCCAGCGTCGGCTTTTCCCGTTTTACCGTCAGGCCGGTGAAGATCGTGTAAGTAAGGCCGATCCAGAGCACGAGCCCGAGCACGCCGAATGCGATCGCGGCGGCGAGGCTGCCGGCAATCAGCAGGCACTGGATGCCGAAGATGCAGGAGGCGGCGACGGAGGTGAAAAACCCCGGGCCGCGAAGGTGATCGAACAGGTCATCGAGCACGCGGCGGCGAAACCAAAACACGCGCAGCATCGTGAGTGCGCCGATGAGTGCATAGGCGAAGGCATTGACCGCGAACAGGGCGTAGCCGGCGCGTTCCATCCCGAGCGAGACCAGCGCGATCGAGAGGATGCCGGTCGCCATGACGAAGGCGAAATAACCCGGTGAGAGGTCGCCGACCGCGGCCTTGAAGCCGGTCGGCACCACCCCGGCGCGGGACGGACCCTCCTGCTGGTCGCGTTGGGGCTCTGCCATGTCCGGACGCTCTCCCGGCTATCCGATCATCTCGCGTCGGAGGTGCGCCCCCGCGAGGGTAGAGGACACGGAACTCGGGCGGAAAATTCCGGAGATCATTTCAGCGGCGCGAGAGCGCTGGCGCCCGGCCGCCGGCGAGGCCCTAGACAGGGGTCTGATGCCGGGCCGGAGCCTAGTTGTGACCGGCGGGCGCATTGCGGTAATTCATCGTTACTCAGGTCTTGCAAGGGGAGGCTCTGGCTGCATGAGGACGCTCTTGCCCCGCCCACCGGCTGCACGTGCGGTACGCTCTCTGGTGCTTTGGGCGGCGCTTTCAGTAACGGGGTTGGTCCTGTGGATCGCGGCGTTGGCGGTTCAGCCGCATGGTGCTGCCGCTGCCGTTGCGCCGCAACTGCTGCCGCTGAGGGATGTCGAGGTCCGATACACGGTGACGGTGCCGGGCCGGGCGCCGCACGATTACGATCTCTCGTTCAGCGCCGAGAGCGGACGGCTTCGGATCGACGATCCGGCGCGCGGCCTTTGGTTCCTGGTTGATCTCCGCGAGGCGAGTGCCACGATGGTGGTGCCCGGGATGCACATGGTGGTGACGGAGCCCGATCTCGCCAACCTGACGGCGATCCTCGAGAGCGCGAAAACCGCTCAGTTCAAATCTTTAGGGGAGGCGACCATCGCCGGATTGCGCTGCACGCGCTATTCGGTCCTGAGCAAAGAGGTGAACGGCACGGCCTGCCTCACACGCGATGGCGTGGCACTTGAAGTGTCTGGGCAGGACTCGCACGGATCAGCCGAGGCGATCGCGGATTCGGTCACCGAAGGCACGGTGCCGGCCGGGCGTTTGGTGCCGCCGCCGGGTTTTGCGAGGCTCTCGCTACCGCCGGGGACAATCGCGGCGCTGCTCGGCAAGTGATGCGAGTGGGCGGAGCCGGCGATGATTTCCGTTCATCACGCCCCACGGCTACGGACCTCCGCCCCGGTCGTGATGGGTGTCGACGAGCATTGAAAACCAAAGCGGCCGGATTGCCGGCGCCTGGCGCGCTTTTGCCAGGGCGAGGGCGAGCGTTCGAATCATACCTTGCCCGGCGCTCAGGTGCGCGGGGTCTCGATGCGGCCGTGTGCGCGGCGGCCGTGAGAGAGTTCGGTGACGATGCCGTGCAGGGTCGCGAGTTCCTGCTCGGTCACTTCGCCGCGCCCGAAGAAGTGGCGGATGTTGCGGACCATGCCAGGGCGCTTCTCGGCGTTGCGAAGGAAACCGCTGGCGTCGAGCTCGGAGATGAGGTGGCGGAGAAAATTCTCGAGCGCGCCTTTCGGAGCGACGCGGGTTTCGTTGGTCATCAGCCGGCGCGGGGGAATTTCAGGATCGCCGGCAAGCCACCACTCGTAAGCCATCACCATCACCGCGTGCGCGAGGTTGAGTGACGGGAAGCAGGGATTGAGCGGGTAGCGTACGAGGGCATCGGCATGTGCGAGGTCCTCGGCGAGAAGGCCGGCGCGTTCGGGACCGAAGAGGATGCCGGCCGCAAGGCCGCGCGCGGAAATGACCCTGATTTCGGCGGCGGCGCCGCGGGCGGTGAGGACCGGGGTGATGACATGGCGGGGGCGCGGGCAAGTGGCGAAGACGTGGTGGAGATCGGCGGTGGCCGTGGCGACGTCGGGAAAGACGCGGGCACGATCGAGAACGCGGTCGGCGCCGGAGGCGGTGCGCCAGGCCTTTTCCTGGGGCCAGCCGTCACGCGGCGCGACCAGGCGGAGGTGATAGAGCCCGCCATTGGCCATGGCGCGGGCGGCGGCGCCGATATTCTCGGCGAGCTGCGGGCCGACCAGGATCACCGCCGGACCGTTAAGGTTGGCCTCCAGCAGAGCCCCGCCTTCACGCCCGGTCATGATGCGCGCCGCCAAGTGGTGCCGCCGGGGCCATCTTCGAGCAGGATGCCACGAGCGGCGAGCTCGGCGCGAATGGCGTCCGCACGGGCGAAATCGCGGGCCTGGCGCGCTTCTCTGCGGGCGGTGATCGCGGCTTCGATCGCCGGGCGGTCTGCTCCCGTGTGGAACCACTCGGCCGGGTCAGCCTCCAGGAAGCCGAGCAGGGCGCCGGCGGCGGCGAGGCCGGCGGCGGCCTCCGGGTCGGCGGCGAGCGCGCGATCGGCCAGCGGATGGAAGGCTGAGAGTGCTGCGGGCGTGTTGAAGTCGTCGGCGAGTGCGGCCATCACCGGCTCGGGGACGGGCATCTGCGGACGAACGGGGTGGCGGGCGAGCGCACGATAGAAACGGTCGAGTTCGTGGCGCGCCTCGGTTGATGCACTCAGGGAAAAGTCGAGCTCGGAACGATAGTGGGTCTTGAGCAAGAGCAGCCGCACGGCCTCGCCGGGCGCTGCGGCGAGCGCATCGCGGACGGTGAGAAAATTGCCGAGGCTTTTTGCCATCTTCTCTCCGTGCACCCGGAGCATGCCGTTGTGCAACCAGACGCGAGCGAAATGGCTTTCGGGGAACGCCGAGCAGCTTTGGGCGATTTCGTTCTCGTGGTGCGGAAAGAGCAGATCCGCGCCACCACCATGGATGTCGAAATCGGGGCCGAGATGGCGCCAGGACATGGCGCTGCACTCGATATGCCAGCCGGGGCGGCCGCGGCCCCAGGGGCTGTCCCAGCCCGGCAGATCGGCGGTCGAGGGCTTCCAGAGCACGAAATCGGCGGGATCGCGCTTGTAGGGGGCGATCTCGACCCGGGCGCCGGCGATCATTTCTGCGCGCGAACGGCCGGAGAGATGCCCGTAGGCGGCGAAGCTCGCGACGGCGAAGAGAACGTGTCCTTCGGACACGTAGGCGTGGCCGTTCGCGATCAGCCGCTCGATCAGCGTGATCATGTCCCCGATATGCGTGGTCGCGCGCGGCTCGAGATCGGGCGCCAGCGCGCCGAGGGCGGCCATGTCGGCGTGGAACTCGGCGGTGGTGCGCCGGGTAAGGGTGGAGATGGGCTCGCCGGTCTCGGCGGAGCGGGCGATGATTTTGTCCTCGACGTCTGTGATGTTGCGAACATAAGTGACGCGCGGATAGTTGTGGCGCAGCAGCCGGACCAGCGCATCGAACACGACGACCGCGCGCGCGTTGCCGACATGGGCAAGGTCATAGACGGTCGGGCCGCAGACATAGATGCGCACGTGCCCGGGATCGAGCGGGACGAAGCGCTCGCGCCGCCGCGTCAGGCTGTTGTGGAAATAAAGGTCCATGGCTTGCGCGTCGTTGGCATCAGGGGCGTTTTTTCCAGAGACCGGAAAGCGGCGCAACCGCCGATCACTGGCTGCTGTTTGGCGGGCCGCTGATGAGCTGGAGCGCGTCGGCACGGAAAGCGGCCCGCGAACCGGAGCGGCTGTAGAACATGTGGCCGCCCTCGAAGGTCACGAGGCGGATGCGGCCCGGAGGATCGATCGCGGGCAGATGGCGGAGGATCAGGACGTCACGGAAATAAGGCGTGATGAGATCGAACAGGCCGTGGGCGATCAGCACGTGGAGCCCGGGATCGAGGGCGAGATCCTCGCGGAGCGCGGTTACGGATTGCGGCGCGGACCTGGCGTGGCCCCAGTTCCAATGCCGCACTACGTCTTCATTGAACAGGCGGTAGAGCGGCTTCGGCTGCCAGTGCAGGCGATCCCGGTAAAGAATGAGCATGGCGCTCGTAAAGGGCGCGGTCATGCGGAAGAGCGGGTCCGGTTCCGGGAACCAGGGGATGGTGGGGAAGGCATCGGGATCGGTGATCGTCGCATCGTAGATGCTGGCGATCCGTCCGGGTGCCGTCTCGCGGAGGAAGGTGCGGACATCGATGCTGCCGTCTTCTTTCAGCACCAGGGATGGGTCGAGGCCGGTGAGTTCGGCGACGCGGGCCGCCATGCGGCTGCGGGCAGCAGCATTCCGCGGGCCGGCGAGCTGGTCGCGGAGGAAATCGCCGACGGCGTAGGCTTCGACGTCGGCAAGGTCCGCTCGGGTCACCGGACCTTTCTTGGCGCGGGCGACGGCAACGAGACTGGGCAGGCGCTCGACCCAATAGAGCGGATCGAAGGCCGAGCTGGCGGCGAAATCGAGCACCGGCGAGACCATGATCAGGCCGCGGATGCCGATGCCCTGATCATCCGCGAGCGCGTGCGCGAGGCGGGGCACGCGGAAGCCGCCATAGCTTTCGCCGAGCAGGAATTTCGGTGACGCCACCCGGCCCGACTGCTCGAGAAAGCGGCGAATCGTTTCGGCGAGCGAAGCAATGTCGCCGTTCACCGACCAGAGGCGGCGGCGGACGTCGGCGCCGTGGGCGATGATCTGGCTGTAGCCGGTGCCTGCCGGGTCGATGAAGACGAGATCGGTGAAATCGAGCCAGGTGTCGGCGTTGGCAAGGAGATCGGGTGGCGCGGAGGGGACGCCGTTCACCTGGTCACCCGGTGCCGCCATGCGGATTCGCCAAGGGCCAACCGCGCCGAGCTGCAGCCAGCCGGAGGCGTCCCCGGGGCCGCCGTTGAAGATGAAGGTGACCGGGCGGGTGGCCGGATCTGCGCCATCGAGGGTGTAGGCGATGTAGGCGATCGCTGCTTCGGGCGTGCCGTCGGCGTTCGGGAGAAGGATGCTGCCGGCGGTTGCGGTGAAATGGAGTGTGCGGCCCGGAAGCGTGAGAACGTGGTGGCTCACGCGCGCGGGCGGCAGCGCGGCCTCCGGCGCTTTGTGCGATGGCGGTGGCGCGGGGGGAGGAGCGGCCGCGGCCGCCTGGGGCAGGATCAGCGCAAGAAAGAAGAGGGCGAGCAGGCCGAGAACGGGGCGGATCGGCACGGGCG
>JBOHMK010000360.1:0-11769 GCA_050730115.1 Acetobacteraceae bacterium | reverse complement strand
GGAGCGGCCGGGCCGGCCCGCTGAGGCTGGCCCCTGATACCAGCACGGGGTCTCACAACGGCGGCTGATGCCGATGGCAGCGTCATAGTGTGCCGATGCTGACACCTGGTGCTCATCGAGAGGCATCCATGGTCGGCACACTCGGGAAGGCGGCGTGCACCCGCCTGATCGACCCCGCTTCACCGTCACTCAAGCCGGAACCGTCCGCCACATTCCCTTGGCCCCGCACCAAATGACCGCGCGCATCACGCCGGCGCCCGAGGTCTTCACGCTGGCTCATTTCGCGCTCATCCGGATCGCGCCGGTTGACTGGTTCCTGCGCGTGGAAGGCTTGGTCGAGCGCCCTCTTCGGCTCGGCCTCGAGGATCTCGCGCGCTTCCCGCACGCCACCATCGAGGCCGTGCACCAGTGCGCCGGCAATCCGTTGGCACCTCACGTCCCGACCCGCCGGGTGGCGGCAGTGGTTTGGGGCGGCGTGCGGCTCGCTGATCTGCTGGCGGCTGCAAAGCCCGCGCCGGACGCAAAGTTCGTCTGGTCCGACGGCGCCGATGCCGGCGAATTCGGCGGCGCCTCCGCAGAATTCTTTCGCAAGGATCTGCCGCTCGGGCGCGTCGCCGAAGATGTGCTGCTGGCAACTGAACTCAACGGCGCGCCGCTCACCGACCAGCACGGCGCCCCGGTCAGGCTCGTCGTGCCAGGCTTCTATGGCACCAACAGCGTCAAATGGCTCTGGCGCCTCACGCTCGCCGATCGCCGCGCCGATGCTCTCTTCACCACCCGCTTCTATAACGACACGCTCGCCGGCGGCAGCCAGTCTCCTGTCTGGGCACTCGGCCCCGACAGCATCATCGTGCACCCGGCGCCGGGCACCCGGATCGCCGGCGCCACCGAAATCAGTGGCTGGGCCTGGGCCGATCGTCCGCTCGAGTCGGTCGAGGTGAGCTGCGAGACCGGACACTGCGAGCCCGGGCGCTGGGAGCAAGCCGAGCTCGAGCCGCGGCGCGCCCGCACCTGGCAGCGCTGGCGGCATCTCTGGCGGCCACGCCAACCCGGACCGGCCACTCTTCGCTGCCGGGCCCGCGATAGCGCCGGAACCGCGCAGCCCGAAGCCGGGGCGCGCAACGCCTGGCACACCGTCAAGCTGCCCGCCATCGCCCCGTGACGGTGCGAACCATGTTACATCTCACCGAGCATCGGTGAGGGGCCGGCGGCGGCCACCCCAGCGATGCCCCAAGCCCCGAACCGATTAGCGGCCGCCAAACGCAGCGCCGCTGACGTCCGGTGTCGGCTTGATGTCCACCTTGTTGTTGGCGCAGCCTTCACCGGTGAGTGTCGCGACGATCTCGCCGTCGGCCGAGCGGGTGCCGGTGACGGTGCCGACTGGGCCATTACCCATGCTCGTCTTGGTAAGCGTCAGGTCGAAGTGCCCGTTAGAACCCATCGTCCCCGTAACGTAGCTGAGGCCGCTCAGGTCCGAATAGTAGGCCATACCGTGGACCTGTCCGTTGGAGTTGGCCAGACGCCAGACGATTGATGGGCAGCCGGCAACGGATGAAGCGGTGTTGCCGTAGAACCCCGTCGGCGCGGCTGCATAGCTCGGGCCGGCCGCAATCACCCCGAGCCCAATCAGCCCGGCCGCGAGCAACCCTACAGAAGTCCTGAGGTTCATGGTGTACCCCCCCTGGAATGAGCGGCTACGCAGCGCAGCCGCAAGAACGAAACTGCTACATAACAGAGGGAGCGTCTAGTTCCCCCGCAAACAAAACCTGAAAACGAAATGTCACGGTGGGCGTGCGACCCGGAGCCCCAAATCGGTGAGCCTCCGGCGCCTTACATGATCGGGTTTCAGGCCACCCAGATCACGCTGCCTGCGCCGATCCAGGCCGCGCCTGGCCGCGCGCAGAGCGGCATGGCAGATGCCCGCAAATGCACACGCTCGGCAGGCTGGCAGCCCGACCGCCAATCTATATTGTCGGTGCGTTGTCGCGGCGATCAGCGGCCGGAACGGGTGCGGCGGATCGGGAAAGGAAGCGGGGCGTGGGCCAAAGCATCGCCGTCGCAGAGCAACAAAACGGCCGCACCGCCTTCACCGTGCTGGTCGCGATCAGCCTCTGCCATTTCTTCAACGATACGATGCAGACGTTGCTGCCGGCGATCTATCCGCTGCTGCGCTCAGGTCTTGACCTGAGCTTCGTGCAGCTCGGCCTGATCACGCTGGTCTTCCAGGCGACGGGTTCCTTCCTCCAGCCGATGATCGGGCGCTTCACCGACCGGAGGCCGCAGCCCTATTCCTTGCCCGTCGGAATGGCCTTCACGATGGCCGGCATCATCGTGCTCGCCTCGGTCCACCGCTACGCGCTGCTGCTGCTCGGTGCGGCGCTCATCGGCATCGGCTCTTCGGTCTTTCACCCCGAATCCTCGCGCCTTGCGCGGGTCGCCTCGGGCGGGCGGTTCGGGCTCGCGCAGTCGGTGTTCCAGGTCGGCGGCAATCTCGGCCAGTCGCTGGCACCCCTCCTGGTCGCCTTCTTCGTGATGCCCCGCGGGCGCGGCAGCCTGGCCTGGCTCGCCTTCCTCGCCTTGCTCGGAATCTGCCTCCTCACGATGCTCGGGCGCTGGTACCGCGCCAGCGGCGAAGCCCGCCCGCGCACCCGTCAGGCGCTGAATGCGCCCGGGCCGGTGGCGCCAGAAGCAGCACGTCGCGCACTCGCCGTGCTGATCGCGCTCATCTTCTCGAAGTTCTTTTATCTCTCGAGCATCACCAACTACTACATCTTCTACTTGATGCAGCGGTTCGGGCTGACCGCCCAATCCTCGCAGATCTGCCTGTTCGCGTTTCTCGCCGCGGTCGCGACCGGCACCCTCGTCGGCGGACCGCTCGGCGATCGGATCGGGCGGAAATCCGTGATCTGGGGCTCGATCCTCGGCGTCCTGCCCTTCACTCTTGCGCTGCCCTATGCCGGGCTCGGGCTCACCATCGTCCTCAGCATCACCATCGGCCTGATCCTCTCTTCCGCCTTCTCAGCGATCATCGTCTATGGAACCGAGCTGATGCCGGGCCGGGTCGGCACCATTTCCGGGCTCTTCTTCGGGCTGGCGTTCGGCATCGCCGGGCTTGGCGCCGCGCTCCTCGGCGCCCTGGCCGACTGGACCAGCATCACCTTCGTCTATCACGTCTGCGCTTTCCTGCCCGCGATCGGCCTCTTGGCCTGCTTCCTCCCGGACATCGGCCTGGACGGCAGGCTCCGGGTCCGTGCCCGCGCCTGATCCGGCGCCGATTTCGGCCCCGCCTCATTCGCGGTATGCTGCGCCATCAGGACCTGGAACAGGCGCATGCTCTCTTCTATCCGTGGTCATCTCGGCAGTTGGTACTCGAAATTCCTGTTCGTGGGGTTGGCGATTGCCTTTGCGGTCTGGGGTATCGGGGATATCCACTTCGGCGGCGATACCGCCGTCGCGCACGTCGCCGGCCACCGGATCGAGCCTGCCGCAGCGCAAGAGGCCTACCAGAACGAAATGAACCGGCTCGCCCAGCAGTTGCCAAGCGGTCAGCGGCCGACGGCCGAAATGCGCAGGTTGGTGGCGATGCAGGCGGTCGAACGGCTGATCACCCAGGTCGCACTCCAGGCGGAGGCCAATCGCCTCGGCCTGATCGTGCCCGATGCGGCGGTGCGCGCCGCGGTGTTCGCGATGCCCGCCTTCCAGGGCAGCAACGGCGCCTTCGACAAGACCAGATTCCAGCAGGTGCTGCAATCCAACAACCTGACCGAGGCGAGCTTCATCTCCCTGATGCGCCAGGATCTTGGACAGAGCCAGCTGCTCGATCCCGTCGCCGCCGGCGCCACCGCGCCGAACGTGCTCACCGCCACGCTCTTCGATTATCGGTACGAGACCCGGACCGCTGCTGTCGTGACGCTCCCCTTCGCCACCGCACCCGCGCCGCCGCAACCGGACGAGGCCGTGCTGCAGCGCTGGTGGGCGAACAACCCGACGACGTTCAGCACCCCGGAATATCGCCGGATCCGCGTCGTCGTGCTGTCACCCGATCTGCTCGCCAAAAACATCAAGGTTTCCGACGCCGAGCTGAAGACGGCGTACGCCGACCATAAGGCCGAGTACAACAAGCCGGAGAAGCGTTCGGCCGAGGTCCTGCTCGCCCCTGACCAGGCCAAGGCAGCCGCACTCGCGGCCCAATGGCGGTCCGGGGCAAGCTGGAAGGAGATAGAAGAGGCTGCCAAGGTGGCCGGTGCGACCGCGGTCGCGCTCACCGCTGCACTGCCCGCCGAGTTCCCCGACGCGCAACTGGCCAAGGCGGTGTTCGCGGCACCACCGGACTCTGTGACCGGGCCGATCGAGACGCCGCTCGGCTGGCATGTGATCGAGGTGACGGCGATCACGCCCGGCAGCAACACAACCTTCGAGGATGCCAGGCCGACGCTCGAGGCTGCGGCCGCGCGCCAGCAGGGCGTGAGCCTCGTCTATTCACGAGTGACGAAGTTCGAAGACGCGGTGGCAGCAGAACCGACTCTCGAGAAGATGCCCGGCGATCTCGGACTGGTGGGTGTCACCGGCACGCTCGACAAAGAGGGCATGACGCCCGAGGGCAAGCCCGCGCCGTTGCCCGGCCCGGCCGATTTGCAGAAGGCGATCATCGCCGCCGCATTCGCAACCGAAAAGAACAACCTCGCGAGCGTGGTTCAGGGACCGGGCGATTCCTACTACGCGCTGACGGTGAACGCGATCACGCCGCCCCATGTCCAGCCCTTCGAGCTGATCAAGGCGAAGGTGCAGGCCGGCTGGACGGCGCATCAGCGGCGGCACGAGCAGAACCGGATGGCGACCGGGCTGATGCTGGCGGTCAACCGCGGCACGCCGCTCACCAAGGCGGCGGCCGGGCAAGGGCTGACCGCGACCACCTTGCCGCCGACGGAGCGCAGCACGCCGGCAGCCGGCGTGCCGCGCGAGCTTCTCGGCCCGCTCTTTTCGCTCCACTTGCATCAGGCAACCATGGTCGAGACGTCAGACGGCTTCCTCGCCGCCGAACTGATGGCCATCGATCAGCCGAGCAAGGCTTCGAATCCGATCGGCTTCAATGCGCTGCAAACTTCGGTGGCGAAGGGCATCGGCGCCGATCTCGAGCAGGTGTTTGTCACCGCGCTGCGCGACCAGGCGCATCCGCGCGTCAACATGAAGGCGCTCGAACAGATCGCCCAGCAATGATGGCAGCAGAAGGGTCGCCGCCATGAACGTGCTTGCTCCGCAAGGATTCGCGGCGTTTCGTGCCGCCTATGCGGCCGGCCTGGGCACGCTCGTCTGGTCGACGGGCGTTGCGGATCTCGAAACCCCGGTAGCCGCATTCCTCAAGCTCGCCCTCGGCCGGCCGAACTCGTTCTTGCTGGAAAGCATCGAGGGCGGCGCCGCGCGCGGGCGCTATTCCATCATCGGCATGCAGCCCGACCTGGTCTGGCGCTGTCGTGGCGGCGTCGCCGAAGTCAACCGCCATGCGCGGGCGGCTCCGCACGCGTTCGTTGCGGATCCGCGTCCGGCGCTCGAGAGCCTGCGCTCGGTGATCGCCGAGACCCGGCTCGAAGTGCCGGCGCATTTGCCACCGATGACGGGTGGGCTGGTTGGCTATCTCGGCTACGACATGGTGCGGCTGATGGAGCGCCTGCCCACAAAGAATGCCGACCGCCTTGGGCTGCCGGAGGCACTTCTGATCCGTCCGACGCTGTTCGCGATCTTCGACAACGTGAACGCGGATCTCACGCTCGCTGCGCCGGTTTATCCGGATCCCGCAATCACCGCCGAGGCCGCCTGGGAAACCGCGGAGGCGGTGGTGGCCGAGGCGGCTCAGGCGCTCGAGCGTCCGCTGCCGCACGCCGCACCTCCGGTTGCACTGCCGCCGTTGCCGCATCCTGCCTCGAACATGAGCAAAGAGACCTTCCTGGCGATCGTGAGAACAATGAAGGAGTACATCTTCGCCGGCGATGCCTTCCAGGTCGTCCCCAGTCAGCGCTTCTCGCTCCCCTTCGCGCTGCCGCCATTCTCCTTCTATCGCGCGCTCCGGCGCATCAATCCTTCGCCGTTCCTGTTCTTTCTCGATTTCGGGGGCTTCGCCGTCGCCGGATCGAGCCCGGAAATCCTGGTCCGCTTGCGTGACGGCATGGTCACGATCCGGCCGCTTGCCGGCACGCGGCCGCGCGGCCCGACACGGGAGGAAGATCTCCGGCTGGAGGCCGAGCTGCTGGCCGATCCCAAGGAGCGCGCCGAGCACCTGATGTTGCTCGATCTCGGCCGCAACGATGTCGGGCGGGTGGCGGAAATCGGCACGGTCAAGGTGACGGAGAGCTTCGTCGTCGAACGCTTCAGCCACGTGATGCACATCTCTTCCAACGTTCAGGGGAGGCTGAAGCCAGGTCTTGATGCGCTCGACGCGCTGGTCGCCGGCTTCCCGGCCGGCACCTTGACGGGTGCGCCGAAGGTGCGGGCGATGCAGATCATCGAAGAACAGGAACCGGAGCGGCGCGGCGTTTATGCCGGTTGCATCGGCTACTTCGCGGCCAACGGCACGATGGACACCTGCATCGGGCTGCGCACCGCCATCATCAAGGACGGCACCCTTTACGTCCAGGCGGGCGGCGGCGTGGTCGCCGACTCCGATCCGGAAGCGGAATACGAGGAAACCCGGCACAAGGCGCGCGCGCTCATGCACGCCGCCGAAGAGGCCGTGCGGTTCGCGAGAGAGCGCGCCTGACCCCCGCTTGAAGTTCTGGGGTCTGGGGTCAGGCCCCCCAAGGTCCCATTGGGGGTCAAGGGCGGAGCCCTTGCCTTGGCTTTTCAGCAAAGACTTCAGAACCTCGCCCGCGCGCCGAGCAGGAACGAGGCGCCCGGCAAGGCAAAGCCGCTCGCCGGCTCGAACTTTGAATCGAAGATGTTGTTCCCGGTCAGAAAGACCGCGAGCTTCGGCGTGAGCTGCCACGTCGTGTTGACGTTGACGATCGTCCCCGAAGGCGAAAACCCGGTGCCGGCAGGAAATCCGGCATTGTCCACCAGCGCATCTTCGAACCGGCCGATATAGAGAATTTCCGGGGCGATCGTGACATTCCGCCACGGACGGATCAGGAGATTGGCAGAGAATTGGTTCAACGGCCGCCGCAACAGCAGTTGGCCTGTATCCGCATCCCGCGCCTCCGTGAAGGTATAGCCGAAATTGGCCGCAAGCCACTTCGCCGGCTGCAACGAAAGCGTGCTCTCCACACCTTGAAGCTGCGCCAGCCCGATATTCACGGTGGTGAAGACCGGCGAGAATTGGGTCTCGATCAGGTCTTTGACGTCGGTATGGAAGTAGGTGACGCTGAGGCCGGCGAAATCCCTCTCTCCGAACGCCGGCACGCTCGTACTCCAGCCGATCTCGAAGCCGATGCTCTGTTCCGGCTTGAGATTCGGATTGCCTTCGAATCCGCCGCCCGACCCGAACAGGTCGAACAGCGACGGCGCGAGAAAGGCGGTCCCGCCCGAGACCCTGAAGCGGGACCGAAGCTCCGGCACCGCAAGCACCAGCCCGGCGCGCCAGGTGAAGGCCTGGCCAAATGAAGCAACAGCGTCTTCACGCAGGTTCCCGCTGAGGGTAAGGCGCCGCCAGAGCGTGCTCTGCACGCCCATGTGCCAGGCGCTCGAGGTCTGCTCGGCACGCGTCTCCTCGATGAACGGGACCCCGAAGAAGCTATCGTTCAGGCTGCTATTGGCGAAATCGGTCGTGCGCTCGAACCCGAACGTCGCAGTCTGGTCCCGCGCCGGCCCGCGATCGGGAAGGTCGATCGTGTTGTTCCATTGCAGGTCGATGCGCGTTCCCTGGTAATGATCGTTGTTCGATTCCTGGTTCGGATCCGCCGGATTGAGCGGATCGAGGTAATGGCGAAAGTCGTAGAGGCCGGATGCCATCAGCACGCTCTGCCACCAGGGCAGCACCTGGCTCGAGAGCTGCAGCGTGCCGAGTGCGCTCGTGGAATAGCCGACCTCATTCGGCGCATCGAACGCCGGAGAGCCGAGCGTGTCGAAGCCCTCCAGGCTGTGCCGTCCGGAAGCGTACATCGAAAGCCGGGTGCCGGGCCCGATCGTCCAGCCGAGATCGAAACTGCCTTGCTGATTTTGAAAGCCGTCGCGCTCACCCGTGTACACGCTTTCCCGCCGAGGTGTGACGTCGAACCCCTCCTGCGATCCGGCGCCGGCATCCAGCCGATAGTCGAATGGCCCGGTTGCGCCCGACAGTCCGGTTTCGATCTGGCTCGCATCGGGTAGCCCGGCGGCGACACTGACACTTGCCTCCGGCGGGCCAGAGCCGGGCGTCGTAATGATGTTGATCACGCCGCCGATCGCGCTGGAACCGTAAACGCTCGACATCGGGCCGCGGATCACCTCGATGCGCGAAACGCCGACCAGCGTGTCCGAGCCGAAATTGAACGCCCCGTTGGGATCGGAAGGGTCGTTGACCGGCACGCCATTCTCGAGCACCAGCACCTGATTGCTGTCGGTCCCGCGAATAAAGACGCTCGCATTGGCGCCCGGACCGCCCGACTGCACGATCCTGAGACCCGGCACGGCCGAGAGCGCATCGACCAGCGTCGTGTAGCCGCGATTCTCGATCATCTGGCGGGTGATGACCGTGACTCCCGCCGGAATTTCCCCGAGCGGCGTCGGAATCCGCGTCGCGGTGACGATCGTTTCAGGGATCTGAGCGGCCTCGAGGCTCGCGCCCCCGCTTTCGACGCCGGTCGCCTGCGCGAACGCGGCCGCAGGAACCAACGCCACGACCAAAGCAACGGCAAGCGTGCGCAGGCGGGCCTCCTCCTCAGGCCATCCTGCGGCTTAAGCCGGCGGCCCTGTCTCAGGACGACGGCCGCCTCGGGGCTTTCCCCGCTGCCTCGGTGCACCCCGCCCGAAGCGTGCGAACAGTCTCGGTTCCGGCCGGTCTCCTGGCTCGGGGGTCCGTGCCCGGCCCGGCCTTCTCGCCCTACTCGGGCAATGGCCCCGTCAGGCCAAGCTCGCCACCGTACAGTTGCGGGGGCAGCCGCGGTTCTCGCGTTCCCGTTTCAGCCCGTGCGGGCCACCGGAATCTGGCTTCATCCTAGAGCAGATGCCGGTCGAATTGAACCGTCATTGCGAGCGAAGCGAAGCAATCCAGACCTGCGCTGCCGACTCTGGGCTGCTCCGTACGTCCTGCGGGGCTACCCGCAATGGCGCCTTCGATTCGACTCGAACGGAATATGCTTTGGCAGTTTGCCGAAAAACCAGGGCAAGGGCTCCGCCCTTGACTCGCTGGGGCCTGAGGCCCCAGACCCCCGAACTTCAAGAGAAGGGACTCCAAAGGCTTGCCTTTGGCAGGGTGTGGGGCAGGGCCCCGCATATTTCCCTGGCGAAAGCCGCGACACCGTCTTTCAGCAAGATGATCGAAACTCATCGCGCTCCGGTCAAACCACCGCTCTCAGCCTGCCGCTGTCTGCACTCTCGAGGCGCGAGACGAAAGCGTTCGCCCAGTTGCTCGCACTGGTGCGTTCGACCGCCGCCATCATCTCATGCCATCTCCGTTGGCGCTCGCCGATCTCCATCGAGAGCGCGGTGTGCAAGGCCTCGGCGGTCTCATCCGGATCGACGGGATTGACGAGCACGGCGCCCGGCATGTCATCCGCGACGCCGGCAAAGCGTGAGAGCACGAGTACGCCCGGATTGGCAGGATCCTGTGCCGCGACGTACTCCTTGGCGACCAGGTTCATGCCGTCGCGCAGCGGCGTCACCAGCCCGACGCGCGCCAGCCGATAGAACCCGGCCAGCGTATGCCGCGGCACGCTCCGCGTCAGGTAGCGCAGCGGCGTCCAGTCGAATTCCGCGTACTCGCCGTTGACACGGCCGACCAGTTCGTCGAGTTCGCGACGCAACGCCCGGTACTGCGCCACTTCGCTGCGCGAGATCGGCGCCACCTGCAGCATCGTCACCTTGCCGCGATGTTCCGGAAAACGCTGCAGCAGGCCGGCAAAGCCGCGAAACCGCTGCGGCAGACCCTTGGAATAGTCGAGCCGGTCAACCCCGATCACGAACGCCCGCTCGGTGATGCTGTCCGCGAGCCGGAGCGGATCACGGCTCTTGGCGGCACGGCGCGCCAGTTTGGCGAAGCCGACAGGATCGATGCCGGCAGGAATGGCCTCGACACGCGGGGTCACGCCGGCCGCCGCCATCGTCTGGTTGAGATGTGCGGCGTCCTTCGGCGTCTGCACGGCAATCACGTCATAGGCGTCCAACGCCCTGATCAGGTCCTCCCACCGGGGCAGCACCGAGAACACATCCGGTGGCGGAAACGGCACGTGCAGGAAGAATCCGACGCGCGTCGTCACCTGCTGCCCCCTGAGCGCTCGCCCGAGCGTGAACAGGTGATAATCGTGCACCCAGATCAGGTCGTCGGGCTCGAGTAACGGGCGCAGTGCCTCCGCGAACAGACCGTTGACCGCAAGATACCGGCCGAGATCCTGCCGGCGGTATTCGGTCAGCACGCTCCGATAGTGCAGCAACGGCCACAGCGTGCTGTTGGCGAAGCCGACATAGAAGCCCGCATGGTCCTGTTCCGAAAGGTCGATCGCGGCGAAGTCGGCCCAGCCGCCATGGGTGACGGCGGGCACCGTTTGCGTCGGGGCGGAGGTCGTGCGTCCGGACCAGCCGAACCAAAGCTTGCGCAGGCGCGACTTGGCGTCGCGCAAGGCAACCGAAAGCCCGCCCGCCGTCGTCGTCGTCCGCTCGCTCCCGGCCGGCAGACGATTGGAGACGATCACAAGCCGGCGCATCAATTTCCTCCCGTAATATTTCCATCCCATCCGGCGAGGGTGTTCAACCACCCGCGCACCCCGGCGGCGTCGCCGAAGTTCGGGCCGACCTTGAGGCCGACCCCGCCAAGCTCACGCGCCGCCTCAATCGCATCATCGTCGGTCACGTCGTCTCCGATATAGACCGGCACTCTGCCCGCGTAGGGGGCCCTGGCGAGGATGGCGCGTACCGCCGTGCCCTTATCGACCCCAATCGGGCGGACCTCCCACGCCATTACGGCCGGCACCAGCACGAAACTGGCGGCAGCTTCCGCGATCAGCGGCTCGATCGCGGCACGGAGCGCCGGCGCGCTCGCCTCGGCCTTACGGTAGTGCAGCACAAACCCCTGCGCCTTCTCCTCGAGAAGAACGCCGGGGTGCCGGGCAGCGAGCCGCCTTGCAGCCTCGCGCCACCGCTTGGGGACCGCCGGCAGCTTCGCTCGCTCAAGCGGCAGTCCGGGTCCGCGCCGGATCGCCGCACCATGCTCGCCTGCAATCGCAATTGGCAGTCCAGGCAGGAGCGCCGCCACCTCCTCTACCGGCCGGCCACTGACCACGGCCAGTGCGCCGCCGAGGCGGACAACCAGCCGCCCCAGCGTATCCGTGAGCCCCGGAGCGGTCCGCACCTCGGAAGGGGAGGGCCGGAGGTCCAACAGCGTGCCGTCGAGGTCCAGCAACAGGGCCAACCGGGCGAGGACTGGAAGCGCTGGGACGCTCGGAGGCCCGGCGAAGGCGGGGCGCGGTTGCATCGCCCTCAGGTTAACAGAAATCGCCGCCGATAGGCGGCATCCGCCCCTTGCCCACAAAACCACCCCTCGGCATCGCGCGGAACGCCGCCAGAGGTCGCCGCTAAGCGCCCTCTTTCGAACCCTCTCCCTCTGCCGGGTCCCCAACGCGCTCGCGCGTTGGGTGCCCGCGAGAGGGT
>JBOHMK010000359.1:0-4233 GCA_050730115.1 Acetobacteraceae bacterium | reverse complement strand
CCCCGGCATTGATGACGATCGCGCGCATGCTTGTGCCTCGGGAAGCAGGAGAGAGGAGAACCCGGCGGGCGCTCTGTTTGCCCATAGCGTTCATCCTTTCCCGGCCGGCCTCTCGCTCTCGGTGGCTGCCGCCCGGACAAACGGCAGCCCCATCCGAAAATGCGCGTCAGGGCGCCGAGGCCTCGTCGAGCGCGTCGCCGCCGATCTCGTCCCCGACGAGGAAGGCCGGCAACTCGTCCGTAGCGTCGTCGATCTCCGCGCCGTCGCCGCCGTCTTCCTCGACGTCGATGAAAGTGGCCTCGCCGGGATCCGGGCTTTCGCCGGCATCCCGGAGCGCGGATTCCCCGGCCTCATCGGCGGCCGTGACGCCGGCATAAGCTATGCCGGGCGGCAGCCAGCCGGCGGCGCGCTCGCGCTCCACCGGACCGACACCGATGCTGGCGGCGCTCGCCTCGAGGTCGAACGCGGTTTCGAGCGCGGCCGCGAGCGCCGGCTTCTTGTCGTCGGCATGATCCCGCGCCCAGCGCTCGCCGAGGATCTCGCGGCCGATCGCAAGGCCGTGCGCCTTCTTCACGCGGCCCCAGTAATTGGCCGCGGTCGGGCGCCAGCAATCGGCAAACGGGATTGCAAGCCTGCGGCCGGCGGCCTCGATGACCGGGTCGGCGCGATCCTCGATCGCCAGCTGCGGCTTCAGGGAGAGCGCAATGCACCAGGCGAACAGGCGCTGCTTGTCCTCGGCCGACAACGCGGTGAGCCCGGCGAAGGCCTGCGCGTCCGGCATTTCGAGCCAGTCGAGAGCGAGCGTCTTCCGCTGCGCCTCCAGCAAGCGGTCCGCCGGGGTGCCGGCGAGATCGCTGAGCGAGCTGCGCAGCGGGGTTTCGTTTGCTCTCAGTTCGAGCGGGTTGGCGAAATACCCGATCTGCCGGAACAGCTCGGTGCACAGCGCATAAAGCGCGAGATCGAACGCCACCCCGAAATCCCCCGCCAGATGGGCCCGGGTGATCTGCAACCGATGCGCCTTGAGATCGTCGACCAGCGTCTGGCCGAGGCCGCATTCCTTGCGCACCGCCTGCTCGGTGCTGCGCGGCGCCAGGCCGCGGCGATCGACCATCGCGGTGGTCAGGGTGCGCGTCGGGTCGTCGAATCCGTCGGATTCCCGGTCATCGCCCTCGTCCCCGCTTTCCGCCGGATCGGCCGCATCTTCGTCGCGCCGTGCGCGGCGTTCGACGAGACCCTGGTGCAGGCAGAAGTCGCCGTCCTCGCCAACCGTGACGATGATGCCGGCGCGGGCGCGGTCCTCCTCGGTGTAGACCGCCAGGCCCTCCACGACCTCGGCCAGCTCGTCGCGGCGCTCCTCCAGCTCGGCCGCTTCGCTGATCAGCCCCGCGCTCCAGGCGTCTTCGGGAAGCGTCTCCAGTGCGGCAAGGCGCTCCTCAATGCGCGCGATCTCCTGCGTGATCTCGGGCGGAACAGCGGCCGGCCGCGGGCGGATACGCCCGTATTGCGCGAGAAAGCCGTAATCGGGATCGAGCGCCGCCCGGGTCCAGGCCCAGTGCGGGCGCAGCTCCTCGGCCTTGGCTTCGAGCTTCTCGATCGCGAGACGGCGCACCAGCGCGGCATCATCCAGGAAGCCCTCCTCGTCGCCGCTGAACAGATCGCGCGTGATCGTGCCGCCGGCAGCTTCGTAGGCCGCGGCGCCGATAAAGGCGCCGAGGGGGGAGTCGAGCGGGACGGCGCCCTGGGTCAACAGACGCCGCACGGTGTAGGATGAGACGTGGGGCTGCCCTTTGACTTGGCGCCAGACCGCGCGCTGGCTCTCGTGGTCGGCGCCGAGCGTGAAGGCAGTCAGGACCTCGAGACTGAGCGCGCCGGCGCGGAATTCGTCGAGCAGCTCGGGTGCCACCTTGCCGAGCCGCAGGCGCTGACGCACATGCTTCTCGGAGACGCCAAAGCGGCGGGCGATCGCTTCCACCGGCTGGCCGGCCTCGATCAACGCCGATATGGCCAGGAACTCGTCGCCAGGGTGGAGGCCCAAGCGGACCCGGTTCTCGAGCAGGGAGGTTTCGAGCACCGCCCCGGGGTCTTCGATGATGCATGGCACCTGGTAATCGGCGGCGATGACGCCCTCGGCAGCGAGTTCCTGCAAGGCCTTGAGGCGGCGGCCGCCGGCCGTAACGGCAAAGGCGCCGGTCGCCTCGGGAGCGGGGCAGACGACCAGATTCTGCTTCAGCCCGTGCGCCCTGAGGCTCGCCTTCAACTCGGCCTCTTCGGCCGCCGAAGGGGGCGTCTTGCGCACGTTGCTCTGGGACAGCACGAGCCTGTCGAGGGGGATCGACCGAACAGCGGCGGCTTCCATGCGCAGATCTCCATGACGGGCGGACGGGGGTCTTTCCTCTCGTCCTCCAAACCCGTCATGAAATCTCGCTCCGCCCTCTCGCTCTCGCGGCACCGCGTATCCTGCCTGTGCGGCACCCGGCCCTGGGACCGCCCTCCAGCCGACATTACGCCGCGATCCCTCGTTCGGCGGTTTCCGGGATGGGATCTTCGGAAGGTGAGGGGATCGTCGACCGCCGTGGAGGAAATGCTGCGGCGCGGACGCCGGCCCGATCGTCCTCGCGCAGGACCTCGATCCAGGAGCCAGAAGGCCGGCATGCCATATAGTCGGCACGATCGGCCGCGCCGCACAGGCAAGGGCAGTGGCCATTTCCGGGTTCTTTCGTCTGTATGAAGCGGAGCCAAAGCTGCCGGACTGATCCCGGTCCAATCGGGCACTCCGGTAGCTGATGCAGGCGATGTGGAAAGACGGTGGGCATGAATGATCCCGGGACAGGGACGAAGGGTTCTCGCGGTCCTCGCCGCCACCATCCTGATGGCGGCGGCTCCCGCCGACCGTCCGATCCGGCTGAAAACGCTGCCGCCGATCGCCCCCGGGATCGCCGCCTTCCCGCGCGTCGTCGCCGCGCCGGGCAATGCCGCCGCAGCCCGCATCAACCGCGCCCTGGCCCAGGCCGACCGACGGCCAAGCTGCGGCGATCAGAAAGGGACTTGGAACCGTGAGATCATCGCGATGATGCGCGGCCCGCGCTTTCTGAGCCTCTTCGCCTCCGACGACTGGTATTGCGGCGGTCCCTATCCCGGCACCGATCAGGTGGCGCTCGTTTTTGACCTCGCGACCGGGGCGCCGATCGCCTGGAAAAAGATCCTGCCGCCGGCGCTTGTCGAACGGGCTGCTCCCGATCCCGGCGGCACGGAGGCCAACCCGGTGCTGGTGACCTCCCGCGCGCTCTGGACGATCTAAAGGTGGCGGCCCTCGACGCCGACAAGGAATGCGCCGCCATACTCCAGGACCCGGCAGATTTCGGCATCGGCACCCGTCTGATGCTGTGGCCGGATACCGAGGCCGAGGGCCTCGTCATGCAGCAGGCGGACTTCCCGCACGTCGTCAAGGCCTGCGGGCCGCCCGTCACCCTTGCCGTGCCGGAATTGCGCAAGCTTGGCGTCGCGCCGGTCTTCATCGCGGCGATCGGGGAGGCGCATCGGCGCGGCTGGTACGACAAATCGGCCAGATAGCGATCGGCGGGCCTGCGCGGGCACCGGCGCAACGGTCGGGCCCGGGCGGCCGCGGCACGAGAGCCGATGGAGGGGCGATCTCGCCCCAAACCGTTTCGTATCGCCAGGCGCCCTTGGCCGTCTCCCCCGCGTCAGTACGGCCCGCACCGGCAGACACCCGCGTAACGGGAGAGGACCCGATCATGCCGCCTTTTCTGTCAATTGGAGCTGCCGGGCATGCATCCAGTCGGTCGCCGCCTGAGCCTTGCTCGATGCCGCGAAGATCGCCGAGGCGTCGGTCTTGAGCACCTTCAACCAGGAGACGAGGTAGGCGGCGTGGTCGGGCCGTGGATGCATCGCAATCTCCAGATCGGCCAAAATCAGCGCTGAACCAATGTCCGCAACGAGTTCTTCGACAGCCGTGGCCTCGTGCGAGAACCGGATGGTGAAATCCCGGTCGAGCCGATGCTTGGCGCCTGTGGCGTGAATTCCTTCGTGATAGAGGGTGCTATAATGGTCCGCGGCGGTGTCGAAAGCCTCGAAGGACGGCATGAGCACCGTGTCTTTCGAGGGCACATAGCAGGCCTCGGCGCCGCCGTAGACGGTCGGAATGCCGAGATTGGCATAGAAGGTCTCGGCATGAGCCAGGCGCTCAGTCTCGGGCAGGACCGCAGCTTCGGGGGC
>JBOHMK010000358.1:0-2242 GCA_050730115.1 Acetobacteraceae bacterium | reverse complement strand
GGCTCAGCCTGATCTTCGGCGTGCTCAGGGTTCTGAACGTTGCGCACGGCAGCTTCTATGCGATCGGCGCCTTCATGGCGGCGGTGGTATGGACGCTGCTGCGCGCGGCCGGGCTGCCGAGCTCCCTGGTCTATCCGGGCCTGCTCGTGGTCGCGGTCGTCGTCGGCGTCGTCGTCGGCCCTATCGTCGAGCGGTTCCTGCTGCACTGGTCGTTCAGCGTCGAGCCGCTGTCGCGGCGCGAGGTGGTGCAACTGCTGGCGACGTTCGCCGTCTTCCTGATCCTGGAGGATGGGCAGAAGCTGGTCTTCGGCACTCAGCCGTACTATTCCGGGGCCGCCCTTGGCTTGCTCGGGGCGACGCGGGTCGGTGGCATCCTGCACACCAACTATCAGCTTCTGCTGATTCCCGTCGCCGGCATCGTGCTGTGGCTGTTGCGGCTCTTTCTGGCGAAGACCCGGAGCGGCAGGTGCCTGGTCGCCGTCGCCGAGGACGCCGAAGTCGCGGCGACGATGGGCGTTCACGTGACCCGGATGCAGATTCTGAGCTTCACGCTCGGCGCCGCTCTGGCGGCGCTGGGCGGCGCCCTGGCCTCACCGGCGATCGGAGTGACGATCGGCATCGGCGCCGACATGGTGGTGCTGTCGTTTGCGGTCGTCGCCACCGCCGGCCTCGGGCAGATCGAAGGCGCGGCCGTCGCCTCCGTGCTGATCGGCGTCGCCCATTCGATGACGGTTTTCTTCCTGCCGGTCCTCGACACCGTATCACCGTACCTGATCATGCTGCTGGTCCTGATGATCCGTCCGATGGGCCTCTTCGGCATGCAGCGGCAGCGGAGCATCTGAGGTTGCAAACCAAGGATCCTTTGCTCGCCGCACCGGGTGCGGAGGTGATCGGCATCTCGCGGCCCGCGATGCAGACCGGCGGCAGCCTGCGTGCGGCCCTGCTCGTGGTGGTGCTGGCCTTCTGCGCGGCGCTGCCGTTCCTCTCGCCCTCGAACACCTTCCAGTTCACGATCGTGCTGGCCGTCGGCCTCGCCGGTCTCGGCGTCGCGCTGTTGCTGGAAGCGGGGCTGATGTCCTTCGGGCACGCGCTCTTTTACGGCATGGGCGCCTACACCGTGGCGGCGCTGGCGCCGCTGCTCGCGCACTTCGGGGTGGCGCTCCTGTTGTGCGGCGCCGTGGCCGGCGCGGTGCTGGCGGCAATCGTCGGACTTTTCATCGTCCGCTACCGAGGCGTGTTCTTCGCGATGCTGAATCTCGCGCTGTCGATGGTCGCCTATTCGATGCTGCTGAAGTCCTATTCCATATCCGGCGGCTCGGAAGGCCTCGCGGTGCAGGTCGGCGGCATGCTGGGACACACTCTCGGACCGGGCACCTTCGGGCGGGTTCTCTTTTATGTCGCTCTCGGCAGCGTGATCGTGATCGGGGTGCTGCTGCAGCGCTACCGGCGCAGTCCGGCGGGCTGGGGATTGGGCGCCATCGAGGATCGCGAGCTCCGCATCGAGTATCTCGGTGTTTCGGCGAACCGGCTGCTGCTGCAGGCCTATATCATCTCCGGTTTCCTCGGCGGATTGGGTGGCGGCATCGCCGCCAGTGCGGTCGGGCACATCGCGCCGGACGCCTTCTTCTGGACCACCTCGACCGCGCTCGTGGTGGTCGCCGTTCTCGGCGGGCGCGGCGTCGTCGGGCCATTTCTCGGGGCGGCGCTGTACGAACTCCTGAGCATCGCCGCGGCCCGTTATCTCAGCAACAGTTGGGAAATTCTGCTCGGTGTCGTCATCCTGCTGGTGATCCGGTTCGCTCGCAACGGGTTCGCGGGCCTGCCGGAGACCTGGCATGCGGCGCAACTCAGGTGGCGGCAGCGATGAACGGGCCGCCCGCACTCGAGGCCGAGCATCTCTACCTGAGCTTCGGTGGCGTGCACGCGGTCCGCGACGTGAGCCTCTCGGTCGCCAACGGCGAAGTCCTCGCGATCATCGGCCAGAACGGCGCCGGCAAGAGCACCTTCCTCAACATGTGCACGGGCTATCTTCGACCCGAGCGCGGCGCGATCCGGATCGCCGGCCGCTCGATCATCGGGCTGAATCCGCGGACGATCACCCGGCTCGGGGTGGCGCGGGCGTTCCAGCATCCGCAGATCTTCCCGCAGCGGCGGGTCATCGACCATTTGAGGGTCGCCAGCGTCGCCGGGCGGGCCGGGTTCTGGCACCCGTTCCGGCCGCTCAATTCGCCACGATCGGAGC
>JBOHMK010000357.1:0-15216 GCA_050730115.1 Acetobacteraceae bacterium | reverse complement strand
CCGCTGCACCACTTCTATGCACTATGGGCGCGGGAGGACCAGCGGTGACATCTTTTTCCGAAGCCGCCTGGCAACGAATCGCGCCGCTCCGCCAGGCGATCCATCGTCACCCGTTCAATCTGGAGCTGGCGGCGGGGACGCTCGCGAAGGCCAGGTTTCAGAGGTACATCGTTCAGGACTCACTCTATCTCGTCGAATACCGTCGCGTGCTGCTGCTCGCCGCCGCCAAGGTTCCCGAGGCCGGCGCGTCGCGCATTTTTGCCGAATCGGCGGGAGGCGTGCTCGCGGTCGAGCAGGCACTGCACGGCCGGTACCTCAGAGAGTTCGGCGTGGACCCCGGCGCTGCCGGCGAGGCCCGGGCCTCTCCAGACTGCTTCGCCTACACGAGCTTTCTCCTGGCGACAGCCCACCAGGAGCCCTGGGAGATCGTCATCGCCGCCCTGCTTCCCTGCTTCTGGATCTACTGGGATGTCGGTCTTGCAATCGCCGCCAACACCGCGCCCGCCAATCCCTTTCAGGCCTGGATCGACACCTACGCCGACGCGCGCTTCGGTGAGGCGGTCAGGCGCGTCATTGAGCTTGCTGACGCCGCCGCGACGACGTCGTCGTCCGAACGACGCGACCGGATGCTCGCGGCCTTCGAGCGCTCGAGCCAGTACGAATGGCTGTTCTGGGACGGCGCCTACCACGGCCGCGACTGGCCCGCGCTCGAGACTCCGGCGCCCACGCGTGCCGATGCGCCGGCGCTCCGAAGGCCGGCAGCTTTCGGGCGGCGAGCAGCAGATGTTGGCGATTGCCCGGGCGCTGATCCGTGATGCAGAGGTGATCCTGCTCGACGAGCCGTTCGAGAGCCTGGCTCCGCTGATCGTACGCGAGCTGATGCGGGTCCGCCGTGCGCTTGCGGCGCAGGGGCGCACGATCCTGGTAGTGGAGCAGAACGTCGTTGCGGTGCTGAGCTTCTCCGATCGCGTCTGTATCCTGAACAACGGCCACGTCGTCCGGGAAGGTACGCCGGCGGCGCTCCGCGGCGATCCGGCGCTGATGAAGGCGCATCTTGGCGTGTAGCGACGCTAGTGTTTCGTCCGGAGCTGCAGGTGGGACCAAGGCAAAGTTCGAGGAATCCAGGTTCGGGTGACGGCGCGGCAGGGACGTTGCCGGGTGGATGGATCCTCGCATTGCGAGGGATGAGGGAATGACCGCAGAGAGAGGCGCTGCGGCCGAAGTTGCGGTGATCGGCGCCGGGAATATCGGCATTGCGGTTGCCTATTATCTGGTCGAGCGCCATGGGGTGAGAGACGTCGTGCTCATCGACGCGCGTGACCCGATGAGTCTGACGTCCGCGCAATCGGGCGAGAACTACCGTAACTGGTGGCCGCATCCGGTGATGACCGCTTTCACGGATGACAGCATCGACCGACTCGAGGAAATCGCCACCACCACCGGCAATCGAATCAACCTCAGCCGGACCGGCTATCTGCTGGTGACGCGTCGAGCGAGGCCGCTCGACCTGATCGAGGAGCTCTACAGGGGGTATGGCGAGACCGCGGAACGCCTGATCCGCGTTCACGAGGGACCGGATGCTGCGAGCTATGAGCCGGCCGCTCCGGCAGCATGGGCACGCGCCCCCGAGGGGGTGGATGTTCTCCTGGATCCTGCGTTGATCCGTAAAACATTTCCGAGCTTCGCTCCGGATCTGGCGGCCGTGCTGCACATCCGGCGAGCGGGGAGAGTGAGCGGCCAACAGCTTGGACAGTTCATGCTCGAGCGCATCAGGGCAGGCGGCGGGCGATTGCGGCGCGGTTACGTCAAGGCGATCGAGGGTGGTGCGCCGTTTGTGCTCGTGATCGAGACGGCAGATGGTCGTGCCGGCCTCGGGGTCGGGCGGCTGGTGAACGCGGCGGGCCCGTTCTGCAGGGACGTGGCTGGGCTTCTGGGCGAGGATCTGCCGGTCGAGTGCATTTTTCAGCAAAAGATCGCATTCGAGGATCGGGCGGGCGCAATTCCGCGAAGCATGCCGTTCACCATCGACCTCGATGGCCAGATGCTTCCGTGGTCCGACGAGGAACGCGCGATCCTGGCCGACGACCGGACGACCGAACGGCTGCTGCGCTTCATGCCTGGTGGCATTCATTGCCGGCCCGACGGTACGGAGTCGGGAACTTGGATCAAGCTTGGCTGGGCGTTCAACACCCGTGCCGGCGATCCGCACGAGCCTGATCCGATCGACGAGCAGTTTCCCGACATCGTGCTGCGCGCTGCCAGCCGGCTGCACCCAGCCCTGACGGCATATATCGGGCGATTGCCGCGAAGCACGCACCATTATGGCGGATATTATGCGATGACGGCGGAAAACTGGCCCTTGATCGGCCCGATGCAGACGCCGGGAGCGTTCATCGCCGCCGCGCTCTCGGGGTTTGGCACCATGTCGGCCTGCATGACGGGCGAGCTCTGCGCGGCTTGGATCGCGGGTGGTACACTTCCGGAGTACGCACGGGCGCTCAGTCCGTCCCGCTACGCGGATGGTAAGCTGATGGCCGAGCTTGCGAGCCTGAAATCGCGCGGCGTGCTCTAAGCGGTGAGTCTGGTTGGCCGGAACGGTCTCGAACGGGCGCGCTCAGAGATGCCATCCCGAGTCGGGATCCCGGCGAGGAAGAAGATTCTTCGGATCGAGATGTTCGTAAAATCGCGTCCGCGCCAGTGAGTCATGAGATGCGGCGCCTCGCCTCGGGCATCGGCGCGAGCAAGCCGGGGCCGAGCTCGGCGAGGTTGTTGCAGCCGAGCATCGCGAGGTCGCGGTCGATCTCTTCGGAGAGCAGAGAGATTGCGTGCCGCGCGCCGGCCTCACCGCCGATGGCTGCCGCGTAGAGGAAGGGGCGGCCGAGGAAGACGAAATCTGCGCCGAGCGCCAATGCTTTCAGGACGTCGGTGCCACGGCGTACGCCGCCGTCGAGCAGGACGGCCATCTCGCCGGCTTCGGCCTTGACGGCGGCGAGCGCATCGAGCGAGGCGATTGAGAAATCGAGCTGGCGACCGCCGTGGTTGGAGACGATGATGCCATCGAGGCCGGCTTCGCGGCCGATGCGGGCATCCTCGGCGGCGAGTATGCCCTTGACGAGGAGCCGGCCCGGCCAGCGCTGTCGGAGCCAGGCGATGTCGGCCCAGGAAAGGGAATCGCGGCGGCCGAGCGAGCGCTCGGCATCGGGCGAGAGTACCGGCGCTCCGCGCGCGGCGGCCATATTCTCGAAATGCGGCATGCCGCTTGTGACGACGGTCGCGAGTGCGGTCGCGAACAGCCAGCGAGGATGCGAAAGCGCATCGAGAGCAAGGCGCGGCGTCGGGCGGAGCGGCAGAGAAAAGCCGTTGCGCACGTTGTTCTCGCGATTGGCGGAGACGGGGACGTCGGCGGTGACGACGAGGGTCGCGTATCCGGCGCGCCCGACGCGCTCGATCAGGGCGGCGATGCGGGCGCGATCACCCGGCACGTAGGCCTGGAACCAGGCTGCCTGGTTGGCGGCGATGACGGCTTCGAGCGGCACCAGAGAGGCGCCGCTCAGGATGAAGGGAATGTTGGTGGCGGCGGCGGCGCGCGCGAGCGCGAGATCGCCGTTGCGAGCGCTGAGCATGGTGCCGCCCATCGGCGCGATGCCGAATGGTGCCGCGTAGCGGTGGGCGAAGAGAGTGCACGTCTGGCTGCGCGCGGTGGTGTCAATCAGCACCCGGGTGCGGAGCCCCCAGGCGGCGAACGCGGCCCGGTTGGCCTCGCGCGTTGCATTGCTTTCGACGCCGCCCTCGACGAAGCCCATCAGAAAGCGCGGCAGATGGCGCCTCCCCAGCCGCTCCAGATCTTCGAGCGCAAGGACGGCGCGGAGCCGGTGCGGCAAGCGCCCCGGCGCACGGCGGATGGCCGAAGGGAACGGCGCCGCGGCCTGAGCGCCGTTTGCCGGCACAGCGGACACACCCACGAACTCATTGACGACCGACATCGCGAGTTCCTTTCCGCCGCATGCAAGGCGGATTCGCTCGGTTTGCCAAGGCCCGAAGGGGCTACGCCGTTTCCGAGATCAGGGAAAGCACTGCCTTGGCGACGGCATCCGGTGCCTCCCAGGGGAGGAAGTGGCCGGCACGGGGCACCACCTGGCGACGATAGGGGCCGGTGAAATGCCGGCCCGCATGTGCCGAAGCCTCGACCGGATCGACACCGTCGGCTTCCCCGTGCAGGACGATCGTGGGAACGCCGATCGAGGGTTGCCGGGCCAATCGCTCATCGATCGCCGCGAACGCGGGATCGCCCTCGGCGTTACGGTGGCGGTGCCGGTAAGAATGAATGACGACCGCCGTGAAATCCGGGTTCTCGAATGATCCTGCGGTCAGTGCGTAGGTCGCCTCGTCGAAGCGCCAGTTGGGCGACCAGAGTTGCCAGAGCATCCGACAGAGAGCGAAACGATTCCGCGCGAGGCCAAGGCGCCCGCGTTCGGTGTTGAAGTACCATTGGTACCAGAAGCGATGCTCCTGGGCCGGTTGAGCCGGCTCGGCATTGGCGGCCAGATCCTGGATGTTATAGCCGCCGATCGAGACCAGCGCGCGCACCTGTTCGGGCCATAACGCAGAAACGATTGACGCGGCCCGGCCGCCCCAATCGTAGCCGACGAGGGTCGCGCGGGCGATGCCGAGACCCTCGAGCAGCGCGAGGAGGTCGGCGCCGAGTGCCGATTGCTCGCCGGAACGCGGCGTTGTTGCATCGCGGAAGGCGGTTGGGCCGTAGCCGCGGAGATAAGGGACGACGGTGTGGCAGCCGGCCGTGGCGAGGCGCTGCACCACGCCGTCCCATGCGCGCACATCGTCGGGGAAGCCGTGTAGCAGGACGACCGGCGGACCCGCGGGCGGGCCACGCCGTTCGAAGGCGATCTCGAGTGTCGGTGTCAGCAGGTGCTCGACAACGGGTGACGCGGGCATGTGGCCTCCGGGTCGGTCGCGATGTTATGGATGCAGGATCGTCGGGTTCTGGTAGCCGCACCGTCCGAGCGAGCCCGCGCAGATGAGGGACCTCGCCGCATGATTCATGTGATCGCCATCATCACCGCCAAGTCGGGCAAGCGTGCGTCGGTCCTGGCCGCATTCCACGACAACGTTCCGAACGTGCTGGCCGAGCAAGGCTGCATCGAGTACGGACCGGCGATCGACGCCGAGGGCGCGGGACAGGTGCAGACTCCACTCGGGGCGGATACGTTCGTGGTGGTGGAGAAGTGGGACAATCTCGCGGCACTCAAGAGGCACGGCCAATCGGCGCACATGGCGGCGTATGCGGCCAAGACCAAGGACCTGATCGCTGCGCGGGTGGTTCACGTGCTGGCACCGGCCTGAGTGGGGCGCCTCTCAGAAGCGGGCGGCGAGTGCTGCGGTCGGCGGCATGAGGAGTGCGGCAAACAGCGTGCACTGCAGTCTGCGGAGTACCCGAACGCGCCGCCAGGCGTGCGCTGGCCGTGATGTCATGCTCGTTTGATCGCCTCGAGAAGGAAGGCGTCAAGCCGATCGAGCGCCAGTTTTCCTGCCGCCTCGGCGGTTCCCATGGCCGTTGCAGCACGGCTCGCCAGGTGCGTGCGGGTCGCCTCATCAGTGATCAGGCTTTCGAGGTGCTGACTGAAGGCGAACAAAGATGCTGCCATGGCGTTGAGGGCGAGCCCAGGCGTGGGCGGCAAGGGCTCGGCCAGCGGTGCGGGGGAAAGCGCGCGACGAGGCGCATCGCGCCAGACGAGGGCGGCGAGGGGCGAATTCGCGGCGGCCGCCCGTTTGCCGAGCGGCGTCACTCCCCAGAGGTCGGCTGCCGCCTTGATCAGGCTGGTGTGGTCGAAGAGGGTGCTGACCACGCCCGGATCGAGGAGCGGCGAGACGAACACGGCAGGAACGCGGACGCCGAGTTCGGTGAAGGAAAAGCTTTCCGTATGGGCATCGGGGGCGAGCGTCGGCGGTGGCGGGACGTGATCGAAGAAGCCGCCATGCTCATCGTAGAGGACGACCAGGAGCGTTCGTGCGAACAACGCCGGTGCGGCTGCCAGAGCGTTATAGATCTCGGCGAGCAGGCGGTCGGCGCGCAGCACGTCCTGAGGCGGATGCTGGTCGTTCTCTTCGGGTTCGAAATATGCCGGCTCGATGAAGACGAAAGGCGGCAGGTTGGCGGCCGCGACATCGGTGGCGAAGTACTGGAACGGGCGATAGCGCGCGAGGTTTCGAGGTTCGAGCTGATGAGTGAGCAGCAGCGACTGCGGGAAGTCTCCGTAATAGATGCGCCATGCGACGCCCGCTGCGGTGAGTTCGTCGTAGAGCGTCCTCTGGTCGTAGAGATGGAGTGCCGGGTGAAAAAGGCCGGTGGGCATGTCGGTGTGGCCGAGCGAGGTGCCGCTTTGCGCAAAAAACCGGTTCGGCCAGGTCGGGCCGGGCACCGACGCATGCCAGTGATCGGCGATCACGAACTGGCCGGCGAGAAAATGGAGTGCGGGCAGAAAGCCCGGCGGATACCAGGCCATGACCTCGGCGCGTTCCGTCGGGCCCGATTGCGGATAGGCGCGGGCGAAGTCGGCGACGAATCCCGCCATGCGACCTTGGTCGATCTGGCCGAGGACATCGGCGAGATCGTGGCGCGGATCATGAGCGATGGTGCGGGAGCGGGTTGGGCCCTCGAGGATCGGCGGACCGGAGGGCCAATCGGGATTGGCGAGCGGACGTTCGGGATTGACGCCGTCGAGGCCGGGGATGGTGGTGGCGAGGCTGCCGAGGAGGCGGTCGAACGACTGATTCTCGAGCATCAGGACGATGATGCGTTCGATCGGCGTTCGTTCGTTTGGTGGCATGATCTTCGGCCTCTAACAGTTTGCTGAGAAGCGCCGTCGCGGCTTTCGCCAGGAAAATATGCGGGGCTCCGCCCTGCGCGCGGCCATTGGCAAGCCTTTGGGATCCCTTCTTTTCAAGTTCGGGGGTCTGGGGCCTCAGGCCCCCAAGGTCCCATTGGGGGTCAAGGGCAGAGCCCTTGCCTCGGTTTTCAGCAAACTCCTAATGGGGCGCGGGCCAGGAAGCGAGCGCGACGCCGCCGAGCACGCAAGCGAAGCCGAGGCCGAACAGCGGGCCGATCGGATCCCCGAACATCGCGGCCGAGGCGGCGACGCCGACCAGCGGCTGCAGGTACTGAGTGCTCGCGGCGACTCGTACCGGGAGCCGGCGCATGCCGGTGAACCAGAGCCAGGTGCCGGCGACGGTGGTGAAGACGCCGAGATAGAGCACGACGCCGAGACCGGTCGCCGAGGGATGGAACGGCACGCGGCGAAGTTCGATCAGCGACAGTGCGATCAGGCCCGGCAGGGCGGCGAGCGAACTCCAGGCGGCGACCACGAGGGCGTTGGTGCGGATCGCGATCACCGTGCCGAGGACATAATAGAGGGCGATTGAGACCGAACAGATGAGGAGCAGCACGATGCCGAGGAGCCCACCGCCGGTGAGGGCGCCCGGCTCACCAAGGACGGTGCCGCCGATGCCGGCGAGCGCCAGCAGGAAGCCTGCGAGGTGCCGCGGCAACACCTTCTGGCCGAGTTTGAAGACCGCCAGGATCACGGTGAAGAGAGGGATCGAAGCGGTGATCACGGTGGCGAGCGCGGCGGAAGTGCGGGCGACGCCGGCGATCTGGGTCGCCTGCCCGAGGTCGACGCCGATGACGCCGAGGCCAGCCATACCGAGCAGGAGGCGGCGTGGCGGAGCGCGCTGGGTGGCCAGGATCACGATGAAGCATGGCGCGGCGGCGAGGTAGCGCAAGGCGACGAGGGTGAAGGGAGGCAGCGATTCGAGGCCGAGCTTCATCGCCGGCACCGAAAGTCCCCAGATGACGACGAGCACGCCGAGGCCGAGGAGCGGTGCAGCCTTGCCGTTGGCGAGCATCTGCCGGACGGTTTCCCGATCGGCGCTCATGCGGCGGATCTGGTTGCAGGCTGATGAGGGCTCGGAATCACTCGAGTACGATGGTGCCGCACGTTGGCCTGCTTTCGCTCATGGCGTGCGCGTGTTGGAGGTTCGCGGCGTCGAGGTCGGAGGGATTGACCGGGACGGCCGCGGCCGCCACTTGAAGCACAGAATGCCGTGGCAAGGGTTCAGGCAGGACGATCTCAATAACGGGGTCTTCTGGCTCGAGAGTGCGAGCATGTGGACAGGGAACGGCTCTCATCTTGCACCTCACGAGACGAGGGTGGCATTGGTGCTAGCCGAGTACGCACGGCCGGGGAATCCGGGGTGAGCGTGCGTTGGGGCAAGCGCAAGGAGTGATCATGGACGTTCAGACGATCGACCAGCAGTATCAGCAGCTACAGACTCAGGCGCAGCAGACGATCGGCGAGATCAAGGATCTCGCAGGCAAGCTCACGGCGGCGGCGCAGGGCGGCAACCAGGACGCCAAGGAATGGCTCCTGGATCTCAAATCGGTGGCGCTGGCGATTCAGGCGGAGCAAAATCAGGTCGGGCTTCTGCTGCAGGCGCTGCACGGTTTCGTTTCGAACCAGGCGCAGGCGATCATGCAGCCGCCGGCGCAGCAGCCGGGACCGTGGGGTAACCCGGCGCAAGCGCCCGGCTACCAGGGCGGTTACGGTCAGCCGATGGGTGGCATGGGCGGCGGGATCGGTGGCATGCTCGGGAGCTTCCTCAACTCAGGGTTTGGAAGGGCGCTGGAGATGGGAGCCGGGTTCGGGATCGGTGACGACCTGATCAATAAGATCTTTTGAGCGTTTGGCCGGCCGGGTCCGTCAGAGTTGTCCCCCGGCGAGAAAGCTTGGCCAGTTCCAAGCGGATGCCCGAAGTTCTTTATCCTTTAATCCATTGGTAACAAACGAAGATAACGAAATCAATGAGTTGGCGTTGAGACCGCCATCCCGGCCCTGGTTGTTCACCGGCCGTGCAGGGGCGGTGCGGGGCGGGTCGGAGAAATTTCCCCACAAGCTTGTCCACAGGCTTCGGGGGATGGCTCTGTGGGTTCGAGGAGCGTTTTGGCTGCGGCCTTGAGAGAGGGTGAGCCGACCCGAAAGTGCCGGTGATGGAACAGGGACAAGAGCCGCGTGGCGCGGCGGTGATCGAGGCTGCGCTGGCCAGCATGCCGGCGGTACCTGGTGTTTACCGGATGCTCGATCGGCGCGGGGGTGCGCTCTACGTAGGCAAGGCGCGGGACCTGAAGAAGCGGGTCGCGGCCTACACGCAGCCGGCGCGGCTTTCCGAGCGGCTCCGGCGAATGGTCTCGGAGACGGCATCGGTCGAGATCGTTACCACGCACACCGAGGCCGAGGCGCTGCTGCTCGAGGCCAACCTGATCAAGCGGCTGAAGCCGCACTTCAACATCGTACTCCGGGACGACAAGTCCTACCCGTGGCTGCTGTTGACCAAGGACCATGCGTTTCCCCAGATTGCCAAACATAGAGGCGCGCGCTTCAGAAAGGGTGATTACTGGGGGCCGTTCGCGTCGGCCTGGGCGGTCAACCAGGCGATTACAGCGATGCAACGTATTTTTCTTCTTCGATCCTGCCGCGATACCGTATTCGCCCACCGGACGCGGCCGTGCCTGTTGTATCAGATCGGTCGCTGTTCCGCTCCGTGCGTCGGGAAGATCAGCGAACAGGAGTACGGCCGGCTGGTCAGTCAGGCGGAGGCGTTCATGTCCGGGCGCGGAGCCGCGGTGCAGGAGGCGCTGGCCGCAGAGATGGAGAAAGCGGCGGCGGCGCTCAATTTCGAACAGGCGGCGACCCTGAGGGACCGGATCCGCGGACTGACCTTTGTGCAGGGAGCCGCGGTGGTCAATCCGGCGAGCATCGGCGATGCCGATGTCATGGCGGCGTGGCAGGCGGCGGGTCAGACCGCGATCGAAGTCTTCTTTATCCGGGGCGGGCACAACAACGGCAATCGGGCGTTCTTTCCGAGCCATGCCAGGGGCGAGGCGCCGGGTGAGGTGCTCGGCGCCTTCATCGGGCAGTTCTACGACGACAAGCCACCGCCGCCGCTGGTTCTGCTGAGCCATGCGCCAGCGGAACAGTTGCTGATCGAAGAGGCGCTGACATTGAAGGCGGGACGGCGGGTGAGCCTCGTTGTGCCGGTGCGTGGGGAGAAGCGGGCGGTGGTCACGCATGCGGAGGTGAACGCGCGGGAAGCGCTGGAGCGCCGGCTCGCGGAGGCCGCCGGGCATGCGAAGCTGCTGGTGGAGGTCGCAGCGCTGTTCGGGCTGCCGGCGCCGCCCACCAGGATAGAGGTCTACGACAACAGCCACATCATGGGGGCCAACCCTTATGGCGTGATGGTGGTCGGCGGATCAGAGGGTTTCGAGAAGGGGGCCTATCGCAAGTTCGGTATTCGCGGGCCGCTGGTGCCGGGTGATGACTACGCGATGCTGCGCGAGGTGTTCGAGCGTCGCTTCGGCCGGCTGGTCGCCGCGCGAGCGGCGGGAGAGGAGGCGCCGGTGCCTGACCTGGTGTTGATCGATGGTGGAGCGGGCCAGCTTGGCGTTGCGAGCGAGGTATTGCAGCGGCTGGGGCTGAGTGAGCTGAAGCTGGCGGCGATCGCCAAGGGCCCGGATCGGAATGCCGGGCGGGAATGGCTCCATCTGCCGGGGCAGGATGCGTTCCAGTTGCCGGCGGCAAGCCCGGTTCTTTACTACCTGCAACGGCTGCGCGACGAGGCCCATCGCTTTGCCATCACGAGCCACCGCAGTGGCCGGGCGCGGGGGCTCCGCCAGAGCGAACTCGATGAGATCACGGGTGTTGGCGCGGCGCGTAAAAGGGCGCTGCTCAACCATTTCGGCTCGGCGCGTGCGGTCAAAGGGGCGGGACTCGCGGACCTGGCTGCGGCCCCGGGGGTGTCGCATGAGATAGCGCGCCGGGTGTATGCGCATTTTCACCCTGGTGTGCACATGGCGGACGTTCCCTGAATGGGCTCGCGGCACTAACTTGGGCTGCATGCTGACGGAACTGCCAAACCTTCTGACGCTCTCGCGCATCGTCGCGGTGCCGCTGGTCGTGGTACTGGCGGCGTTCACGCGGCCGGAGGCGGACCTGGCGGCCGCGATCGTGTTCGCCGCGGCGGGCTTGACGGACTATTTCGATGGCCGGATCGCCCGCCAGAGAAGTCAGCATTCGGAATTTGGGCGAATGCTGGATCCGATCGCGGACAAGCTTCTGGTCGGCGCCACCTTGATGATCCTGGCGGGTGAGGGAGAGCTTGGCCGCTGGAGCCTGTTCCCTGCGATTGTCATTTTGCTGCGCGAGATCCTGGTCAGCGGGTTGCGCGAGTATCTGGCGGGGCTCAGGGTCGGCCTGCCGGTGACGCCGCTCGCCAAATGGAAGACGGGCGTGCAGATGGTGGCGCTCGGGCTGCTGCTGGCCGGCGATCCGGCGGCCGGGGTGATCGGTCTCAGCACGGTGCCCGTCACGGCGATCGGGACCATTCTGCTCTGGATCGCGGCAGGGCTGACGCTGATAACCGGCTGGGGCTATGTTGAGGCGGGGCTGAGCCACGTGATCGCAGTGCCGCCGCTGCGTGCGGACGGCCGCAGCGAGGGCCAGCCGAAGGAGCCATGATCATGCGGCCCAGTGCCATCCTCGGCCTTCTGCTGCTGCTTTCCGGGTGCAGCGGATTCGGCGGCTTCCTCGGCAGCACGTTCAGCACGACCGGCGATCCCAACCGGCCGGAAGAGACGGCGACGGTCAATCTCCAGCGCGCGAACGGGTCGCCGGTGGTTGCTCCGGCACCGATTACGCCCCAGCCGGGCGATGTCTGGCCGGGCCCGATCAAACCGCTGCCATCGCTTGCTGAAATCGCCAAGACCTTGCCGGAGGCTGGGACGGTGCCGGAACTGCCGCCGGTGCCGGTCAATCCGCCGGCGCCGATTCCTCCTCGTAGCGTTTTGCCGGGTGTGACGCCGCCGCCCGCCACTCCACCGGCCGTGGGCACGCCGCCGGCGGTGGCCGCTCCTTCGACTTCGCAATATCAGCCGAGCGTCAAGCTCGGCACGGTCGTCTCCACTTCGCGGGGGCCGGAGAAAGTCTCAGGCGGCACGGGAAATTTTCTGACACTCACCAATTCGGGTGGGCAGTACGGCGGGATCCTGGTGCCGAACGGCAATGGCACCAGCACGATCATCCGGCCTGACGGCTCGGTCGAGACGGTACAGACACCGCGCTGACGATGCGCCTCCTCTATTTCGCCTGGCTTCGTGAACGCCTCGGACGCGCCGAAGAGGAGTTGCCGCTGCCGGCTTCGGTCAACACGGTGGGTGAACTCAGGCTCTGGCTGGCTGCGCGCGAAGCAGCGCGCGGCAGCACGTTCGCCGAGCCGGGTGTGATTCGCGCCGCAGTCAACCAGGAGATTGCCGGCCCGGAGACCCGGCTCAGCGATGGTGACGAGGTCGCGTTCTTTCCCCCGATGACCGGGGGCTGAGGAGAGGCGATGCCGGGGATCGTCGTCAGGGTCGGGCCCGCGGACTTCGATCCGGGCCTGGAATTCCGCGAGCTTTCCGAGCGCACCGGCGGCGCCGGGGCGATCGCATGTTTCATCGGCATCGTGCGCGGCGAGGCGGATGGGCGGGCGATCGCGGCGATGACTCTGGAGCATTATCCGGCGATGACCGAACGCGCGATCAGGAAGATCGCCGGCGAAGCGGAGCAGCGCTGGCGGCTTCTCGGGACGAGCGTGGTGCATCGCGTGGGCCGGCTCGTTCCGGGCGAGCGCATCGTGCTGGTGATGACGGCCGCTCAATACCGCGAGCCGGCGCTTGCGGCGACGTCCTACCTGATCGACTGGCTGAAGACCGCGGCGCCCTTCTGGAAGAAGGAGCACTTTGCGGACGGCTCGGCGGCCTGGGTCGCAGCGCGCGAGACCGACGAGAGAGCGGCCGCCCGTTGGGGGTAGAGGGTGGCTTGGTTTGCTCCTATGCCCGGCCGGCGATATAGTCTATGATACATATCGGAATCGTCGCAACCGAGGAACCGCATGCGTCGCGCGCTGATTGCCATTCTGCTGCTCGCCGCCTCGGCCGCGCCGGCGGCCGCCCGGGCAACCTTGCGGGTTGCCTATGCCGGCTCGATGGGCGTGGTGATGGATCATTATCTCGGCCCGGAATTCGCGCAACAGAATGACGTCACCTTCCAGGGCATCGGGCAGGGCTCCTATGCGCTGGTCCGGCTGATCGCGGGCAAGCAACTGCCAGTGGATGTCTTCGTTGCGATCACGCCCGGGCCGGTCATGGTGCTGGTCAAGGCGGGGCTGATCAGCCAGGCCGTGCCGGTGGCGAGCACGGCGATGGTCATCGCCTACAGCCCGAGGAGCCGGTTTGCGCAGGCGTTCAAGGGCGGCAAGCCGTGGTGGCAGGTGCTCGAGAGTCGCGGCCTACGCTTCGGGCGGACGGACCCGACGACCGATCCACAAGGGCGGAACATCATCTTCACGATGCTGCTGGCTGAGCGATATTACCATCAGCCCGGTCTTGCCAAGGGGATCCTTGGTTCTTTCGTCAATCACGCGCAGATTTTCACCGAGGCTTCGATCCTGAGCCGGCTGGAGGCAGGCCAGCTCGACGCCAGCTCCGCTTATGAAAGTGCGGCGGTTTCCCGCCACCTGCCGTTCGTGCGGCTGCCTGACGAAATCAATCTCAGCAATCCCGCCATGGACCGGGCCTGGTACAGCACCGTGCATTTCACGCTTCCGGGGCCTGACGGCAAACTGCATGAACTGCATACCGAGCCGCTGGTTTTTTATGCGGCCGCGCTCAAGGATGCACCGGAGCCGGCGCTGGCACGGAAATTCGTTGCGTTCCTCCTCAGTCCCGCCGGCCAGGCTCTGTTCGAGAAGTCCGGGTACGGTCCGCCTGAGGGTGGTCCGGTTCGGTGACGGTGCCGCGCAATGTCATGGGTGCACGCGGGAATGCGAACCCACGAGGCGGATTTCCCTTCTCACCCGTAGTCGGGCTGATCGCACTTATTTTTCTGATTGCGCCGTTTGCGGCGCTCGCGTTCGCCACCGAGTGGCGGCACTTTCATTTCGTCGCCGGCGATGTCGAGGCGGCAATCGTGTCGGCGGTTTTGAGCCTGGTGGCGTTGCCGGTGATCGCGGCATTGGGCACGCCTCTCGCCTGGTGGCTGGCGCGTGGGTCAGTCCGCTGGAAGTGGTTGATCGAAGCGCTGGTGCTGTTGCCGCTGTTAACGCCGCCCCTGGCGCTCGGCATTCTGCTCGCCTCGCTCTACGGGCCGTATGGCCCGGCGGGTGCGGTGCTTGGCAGAGTGGGCCTGGTGCTGACCAACACCTGGCCGGCGTTCGTGCTGGCGCAGATCTATGGGGCGATGCCCTATTACGTGATCACGGCGCGCGTTGCCTTCGAGGCGGTGCCGCGCGAGCTCGAGGATCTCGGGCTCACGCTCGGCAAGGAGCGATGGCAGGTATTTTTGCGAGTAAGCCTGCCGATGGCGCGGCTCGGGATTGCGGCGGGGCTGGCGCTGGCGTGGGTCAGGGCACTCGGCGAATTCGGCATCGTGTTGATCGTTGCCTATTTTCCGCATGGCATACCGGTCAAGCTCTGGGTCAATCTCGAGGATTCGGGGCTTTCGTCGGTCTATCCGCTGCTCTGGCTGTTCTTCCTGGTGGCGTTGCCGCTGCCGCTCTGGCTTGGGATCATCTCGCGCCGGCGTGGCATATTCTGAGGCATGGAGATCAATTATCGGCTGGTGCGGCCGCTGGCGATCGAGGCGACGCTTTCGGTTGCCGGCTTCACTGTCCTGGCCGGGGCCAGCGGCGAGGGCAAGACGAGCCTGCTCAAGGCGATTGCCGGGCTGTTGCCGGCCGAAGGCGAGCCTTACGGCGGCCTCGCGCCACAGCGCCGGCCGGTCGGTTATCTGCCGCAGGGATTTGCCCTCTTTCCGCATCTCCGCGCCTGGGAGAACGTGGCATTCGCCTTGCCTGAGAGAAGCGGCCGGCGAGCGGCGGCGCTCGCGTTGATGGCGCGCCTCGGCATCGCGAGCCTTGCCGAGCGCTTCCCGAATGCACTCTCCGGGGGCCAGCAGCAGCGGGTGGCGCTGGCGCGCGCGCTCGGCCGGAAGCCCGAGCTGTTGCTGCTCGACGAGCCGACGTCGGCGCTCGATCCGGCAACGCGGGATGCGGTCTTCGGCGAACTGGTCGAAGAGATCGGGCGGATCGGGCTGCCGACGCTCGCGGTGACCC
>JBOHMK010000356.1:0-1635 GCA_050730115.1 Acetobacteraceae bacterium | reverse complement strand
GGCGTTGGCCAGCAACTGCGCGCGCAGGTCGGGCGGGGTATCGACCAGGAGGCGCTGCCCGTCGGCGCTCTCGATCACGATCGCGGCGCGGGTGCGGCGGTTCCGGGGTTCGCCCGGGTCGCACGCTCCCCAGTTGCCGCGTCCGTCGGGTCCACCGACGAGTGGAACTCCGGCCGAACCGCCGGAGCCCAGCATCACGACGCGCATACCGCCTTGCGGAACAGGCGGCGAAAATTTTCTGTCGTGATGCCAGCCAATGTCCCGGCGTCGAGATGGCGGAGCTGCGCCAGCACCGCGGCGGTATGCGCGACGAACGCCGGCTCGTTCCGCTGGCCGCGCATCGGCACGGGAGCAAGATAAGGCGCGTCGGTCTCGACCAGCAGACGCTCCAGCGGCAGGTCGGCCGCGATCGCCCGTAGTTCCTCGGATTTCGGGAAGGTCAGAATCCCGGAGAAGCTCACGTAGCCACCGTGTGCCACCGCAAATTCGGCGAGCCGGCGCGATGACGAAAAGCAATGCATCAGGAAGTCAAACGGTCCGCGCGCAGCGAGTTCCTCGGTCAGCACACGCTCGAGATCGGCATCAGCACTGCGGGCATGGATGGCAAGCGGCAGCCCCGCCAGCCTGGCGGCACGGATATGGTTGCGGAAATTCTCCTCCTGGATGTCCCGCGCCGGCTCCTTGTAGAACCAGTCGAGCCCCGATTCGCCGATGCCGATGACTTTCGGATCCTCGGTCAGCCGTGCGAGCTCCTCAGGCCCGGCGAGCGGCGCCTCGGCAGCATGATGCGGATGCACGCCGACCGTGCACCAGACATTGGCAAGTTTCTGCGCACGGATCAGGATTTCGCGCGACTGCGCGAGCGTGGTGCCGATGCTGACCATCTCGCCAACCCCCGCATCGGCCGCCCGGGCCAGCACCTTGGGAAGCTCGGCGTCGTTGTAATAGTCGAGATGACAGTGGGAATCGATCAGCATGACCTGCTGTTTGTCACGCGGCGCCCACGATTTCCAGTGCTGCCCTGGACGCGCCCGCCGGCCGTGCTATCACTCTCTTCTCTGAGACGGGGCCCTGAGACGGGAGCGGGAAGAGCAGAATGACCGAGCGGTTGTTCCTCGCCGATGCGCGTGCAACGAGCACAGAGGCGCGCGTGCTTGCCGCCGGGGCGGAGGGCATCGTGCTCGACCGGACCGTCTTTTATGCGCGCTCCGGCGGTCAGCCAGGCGATCGCGGGGTGCTGCGCTGGGAGGGCGGCGAGACGCCGATCTCGGAAGCCGTGAAGGGCGAGGGCGAGACGATCCTGCATCTGCCGGTTTCGGGTGTCCTGCTGCCGCCGGCGGGTGCGACGGTGATAGCCGAGATCGACTGGCCGCGGCGGCAGCGGCTGATGCGCATGCACACGGCGATGCATCTCTTGTGCAGTCTCCTGCCCGGCGCCGGCGTGACCGGCGGCCAGGTGGGCGAAGAACGATCCCGACTCGATTTCGACTTGCGCGGATCACCCGATCGCGCCGCCCTGGAAGACGGGTTCAAGGAATTGATTGCGGCCGGACATCCGGTGACGGCGGAATGGGTCGACGAATCGCTGCTCGATACTTCGCCGGACCTCGTCCGCACGCTCTCCGTCAAGCCGCC
>JBOHMK010000355.1:0-15297 GCA_050730115.1 Acetobacteraceae bacterium | reverse complement strand
AGGAGCGTGAGCGCGTCTCTTCACGCGCGAGGCGCGACGAAGCAATCTCGGCCCCGCCAGGACTCCCGCGAACCGCCACCGCAAAGCCGCCGATCATCAGCGCTCCCTGCGCCAGTTTCTTTTTAGGAAGTCGATCCATCCCCAGCCGAAGCCGCACTCTCCTGGCGTGCCCGGCACGGCCTCACCGATGGTCTCCGCCGCACGCTCGCATGGTACCTCGCACATCGAACCTGGTGGCAGGAGCTTCGCACCACGCGCTACGGCGGTGAGCGGCTCGGCACCGCGACATGAGCATCCGGAAGCGGATTCTGCCGGCCGGCATCGGCGACATTCTCGTCATCCCGACGCCCGAGGATCTGCCACGGTTCCGCCGCCTGGTGGGGTCCGGCGAGCGCCTCAGCGTTCGCTTCAGCGATCGCGAGAGCCGCGGCCCGGACGGCACCGCTCAAGCTTTCCGGCTCGGCCGCGCGGCTGTGCCCGGCTCGACGCGGGGACACCCGATTCCCTTCTGCAGGCGGCAACTTTCGTGCAGACCATCCGGCCTCGGCGGGGAATGCTGGTCGGCCGTCCGGAGGAGGTGGCATTCCGCATCGGCTACATCGATGCCGCGCACCTCAGAACCGAAGCAAGCCGCCTCGGCAGCACGGAACTCGGCCGTACGCTCGGCGCGTTGGCCGATGTGGCGGTCGCCTGAACCGACGCCGCCGTGTCATCGGGCCGCGGGTCGAACTGCTCGCCTCTGCCCTCGGCCGTGGCGCAAACCTCAGTTGCCGTCCCCCAGAACCCGCCCGTGTTTTCGACCGGAAACCCGGCAACAGAAAACTGACGCGGCGCGCCGGCCGCATCTCCGGGCAGCGCCACCCCAATGGTAACGTCACGCACCGGCGTTCGACGGGCGATCGCATTGCGCAGGTCCTCTGATCGAAGGCCACTCACGACCACGTCAAAGAAACTCCTGCCGACAGCCTCAACGAGCGGCCTCGGCGCGTTTCCTCCGACCCCAACCAACAATCCCTCGGCATTGATTTCCCACATCCACTCGGGCTCGGGACGACGGGTGGTGAAACCCGGATCTTCGGTCACAGCCCGCGACCTCGACCCGTCTCGGCGCCTGAACCGGAGCACGACGAGGAGCAGGAGAGGACCAGCCGCCAACAGCGCGGCCCCACAAACGATGGCCCGACCCTCCGCCGCAGTCATCTCCGAGAAGGCGCCGGCGGTCGCGTGCCATTCAAGTCCACCCGCCAAGGACGCCGTCGCAGAAACCGAGAGTTTCTGACCGACCCCGGTGAGTTCCGACACCAACCCGCCAGGCGGCGTCGCTCCGGGGACGGAAAACGCAAGCACGGTTCCCCGGCTCCCTGCTGCGCGGAGCGTCACCCTGCTACCGGGCGGAAGGTATGCCGGCGCCAGCAGCCCGCGGAACGATCCCAGCCCGAGGAACGTCCCGACCGCGCCGGCAAACATCCCCGTGGGGCCGGCGAGCGGTCGCGTGATGACGAACCCCTGCCGCTCGCCCAGCGGCTCGCGCGCAGGCCCGAAAAGTATCAGCCCACCGACCGGCAATGCAGCAGCCACCGATCGGAACCACGCGGTCCGGCCGACGAAATCTTCTCCCGGCAACAGCGGCACCGTCGCCGCGACGAAGCGTCCCGACGCGTCGTACAGAAAGAGGTTGTCCGCCGGGGCAAGCTTGGCCTCGAGGCCGATCATACGGGCCGCGAGTAGAACCCGGTTTGCCGAGTGTGCGTCGGCAGCGCGGAACGCATCCATGGTCTTCGAAATGCGCCCCAGAAACTGGTCGAAGTTCGCTTGCGCCGCTGCCGAGGCGGCGGCCATCTGGTTGGCCGCCCTGGTCCGCAACACGTAAGTACCAACAGCCACCCAAATGGCGGGAAGCAGAAGGGCCAGGAGGGCGCACACAACCACGAACGCCCGCGCAAGCATCGGCGCACCCGCGCGCCGCGCCCGGATCGTTGCCATGTTCTTCCCCATCTCTGCGTCGGCTCGCATTCGGCGCGAACGACCGCCTGAGGCCCAAAAGCTAATGCCCGGCCGTTTACGAATTGGTTAATGGTCGAGGGCTCGGCCTCTCTTGCGGCGCCGCATCCTTCGGCCCCTGTCCGCACCCCGCAAACGTATTTTTGAAGACAGCGACTTGCAACTGGGAGTATTATGTTAGCTACAATCTTACCCGGCGGTTGTCGCTGCCTCCGGCCGAGTCATCGCCGTTTCGGGTCCCCGATCAGCATGCCCGAACTGGAATGGAGCGTTGGCATGGACGATAGAAAGATCGACGATACCAAGATCGGCGATACCAACACTGGGGACGCCGACGCTGGCCACGTAGGAACCGCACACGACCGACGCCGCCCGGGGCGGAGAAAAGTCACGAATCCCTGGCTCATCAGAATGATGCGCGGCGCGGGCGAGCAACTGATCGAGAGCGCGCCAGTCTCCACCCGGGTTGCGCCCGCCGATGATCTGTCGGCGGCCAAGGGGATCGTGTGCGGCGCGGCGGTCGGGCTCATTGCCTGGCTGCTGCTCGCCTTTTTGGCCTGGCACTTCGTCTTCTGAGCTGAAAATCCGGGCCAGGGCTCCGCCCTTGACCGGCCCAATGGGGGCCTCGGGCCCCAGACCCCCGAACTTCACCAGCCCCCCGAACTTCATATGAAGGAATTCCAAAGGCGTGCCTTTGGCCGGGTGCGGGGCAGTGCCCCGCGTATTGTCCTGGCCGAAGCCGCGACTGCTGAAACCGCGGCCCTCTCCGAGGCCGTTCCGAAGGAGGCTATCTACGTGAGCGCGGCGCGTTCCGGCTCGCGTGCCATCGCCGTACCCGTCATCGCAGCCTCGAGTCCGGAAACCGGCGCGGTGCCGCGGCCACCTTCGCGAACGAGATATCCCTGGCCCCAAACGGTCTCGATCAGATCGGTCAGGCCCGCCTGCGCAAGCTTTTTGCGAAGCTTGCAGACGAACACGTCGACAATCTTGATCTCGGGTTCATCCATTCCACCATAAAGATGATTCAGGAACGCCTCCTTCGAGAGCACGAAGCCCTTCCTCAAGGCAAGCAACTCGAGAATCGCGTACTCCTTGGCGGTCAACGGGACCCGGATCCCGCGTACGGTCACTTCTTTGCAGTCGAGGTCAATCCGCAACTCGCGGATCTGCAGAACTGGTCGGCTCAAGCCCCTGCTTCTGCGGATGATCGCCTGCATCCTGGCGCGCAACTCGGAGCTGTCGAACGGCTTGGTGACGAAGTCATCGGCGCCGACGCCGAGCCCCTTCACCTTTGCCTGCGGCCGGGAAATACCAGACAGAATCAGCACCGGAGTCTCGATCCGCGCGGAGCGCATCCGTCGGACAACTTCATAACCGTCGACATCCGGCAGCATGAGGTCCAGTACGACTATATCGTAGTCGTAATGGCGTACCAGCTCGAGCACCTCCTCACCGGAGCTCGCCTGGTCGACCACGACGCCGTCAGAACGCAGCGCCAGCGACAGCATGCCTGCCAAGGCCGAATCATCGTCAGCGAGAAGGACACGCATCGGTCATCCCTTTTTTTGTCGCAGAAGTTGATGAGCGTCAATCAGCGGTTGATCAATGCTACTACTGCGTGCGTCTGGCAACGGATTTCCAACCTGTCCGCGGTCACCAATGCGAGAGGCCCAGCGGGGAGATACCCTCAGGTGAGCCACCCTCAAACCCCTGCCCCGACCTCGCCCTTCCCCGTTTCACGCAACCGTTCCGGGATCCGGGGTGCCGCCCGCCGTGGCGCACGCCGCGCGGCTCGGCCGCGCGCTCGCGAACCCGCCGAGGCCCCCGCCGAAGCCAAATCGCAGACCGCGAAAATCGCGCGCACCAGGTCTTCCGCACCGGCCCGGTCGCCCGCCCTCAGGGCCCGCTCCGTCAGGGCAGCAAGCGTGCCAACCAAACCCCGCCAAAAGGTGCTCGGGCTCGGTTCCGCGACCATGGAATGCTGGGCGTCGGACATCGACATTCCGGCTTCTTCCTCCAACTCAGGGGCTCGCAGCGTGGCAGCAGATTATTTGGAATGCATTGGGAGGCCAACTGCAGGTTGCACCGAAGATGCTTGCCATAGCCTTAACAGTTATTTGTGAGATCTAACAATCGTGTTACCAGCCCGGTAAATCGCTAATTTTTGACCGCTGACGGCATTTGCCGGCAGGGTATAGAGCGAAACCTTCGCGCGACGGCACGGCGCGAAGCACCATCCGACACGCGCCCGTGATGTTCACCATCCTCGACAGGCGGCGGAGGCCTGCCGACACTGTCGGCGATGCAGATCGAATGGCTCAGCATTCCAGAGGTCCTGCTCCTCACGCCGCGGCGGGTGCTCGATCCACGCGGCTTCGTTTCTGAAAAGTTCCGCCGCCGAACTCAGCGCCGGGAATGGCCGCCAGCTCTGGGTCCCGCCAGGGTTGCTGCTGGCTTTTGCACTCTCACCTCTGAAACCCTCGTCATTTACAAGATGACGACCGAATACGATCCTGAGGCCGAGTGCGGCGCCTTCTGGAACGATCCCTGTCTCGCCATTCCCTGTCTCGCCATTCCCTGTCTCGCCATTCCCTGGCCAGTTGCACCCGAGCATGCGGTGCTGTCGGAGAAGGATCGAGTCCGGCCGCCCCTGGCGGAGTGCCCGGTCCGGTTCAGCTTTTCAAGACCGAGATGGTGAGACCCCTCCTCGTTACCGGAAGGACCGGCCAACTCGGCAATGCGCTCGCAAGACTCGGGCACAGGCTTGCCGTCCTTGCGGTCGGCCGGCCCGAGTTCGACTTTGACCGCCCCGAAACCATCATCGCTCTGTTCAACTCACTCACGCCCCGCGCGGTCGTCAATGCGGCGGCATTTACCGCTGTGGACGCGGCCGAGTCCGACTTGCCGGGAGCGTTTCGGGCCAACCGCGACGGGCCCGCGCTGCTGGCACGGCTCTGCCGTCAAGCCGACATTCCGCTGATCCATGTTTCGACCGATTATGTGTTCGACGGCACCAAGGGCGAACCTTATGTTGAATCGGATCCGACGGCGCCCCTTGGCGTCTACGGCGCCTCGAAACGGGCGGGTGAAGAAGAAGTGCTGATTGCCGGGGGCAAGGCAATTGTCGCCCGCACCTCCTGGATGATCTCGCCGACGGGGCGGAACTTCGTGCGCAGCATGCTCACCGCGCGGCAGCAGACCGATCGGCTCACCGTGGTCGCAGACCAACGTGGCCGACCGACTTCGGCCTGGGACGTGGCGGCCGCCATGCTCTCCATTCTCCGACGCATCGAACGAACCGGCTGGCAGGAGCCCTACCGCGGCGTTGTTCACATCGCGGGTAGCGGCGAGACCACTTGGCATGGCCTGGCCACCGCCGTTTTCGATCTGGCGGCGTGCCGTGGCCTGTCTCGGCCCGAAATCGCCGCCATCGCCGCTGCCGATTGGCCGAGCCCCGCGCGCCGGCCGGCGGATTCCAGGCTCGATTGCAGCCGCCTCGCCGAAGTATTCGGCCTTCGCATGCCGCTCTGGCACGAAAGCCTCGGCCCGATCGTCGACGAGCTGCTGCGTGCGCCAAACTCCTGAGCCTCCGCAATCGCTGCCCACAGCGATCCTGCTCTCCGTTTTCAATGGCAAACGATTCCTGCCGGCGGAACGAGCAGGCCCGCGCGATCAGTGGGATCGTTCCTGGAGGCTCTGCTGGCGCGACGACGGTTGTTCCGGCTGGTCCGCGGCTCTCGTTCCGGCGTTCGGCTCCGGGCCCGCCGCTCGATGAGTGATCGAGGGTGTGCGTCTCCGGTTCCAGCTCGGATAGGTTCCAGGCGCTTGCGCATCCACATTCAGAACGCCGCCGACGACCCGCTGTTCGCGATCACCGCCCGGGATTGGCAACAGGCCACCCGACGGGCCGGAGAAAGCCTTGCCGGCTTCGAGTTGAGCTTCGGTGAAACCCCCCGCGACCTCACCCAGGCCCTGCCGCGAACGGAGGCGCTGATGACCCCGCCGGGCCCGATCGCAACCGCACTGCCGGCTGCCGCGCCGGCGCTGCGGCTCATTTTCTTAACCACGGCGGGTGCGGATAAGCTGGCTCCGTTCGGCCATCTGCCGCCACACTCGGCGCTCGTTTGCAATCGCGGCATCCATGGGGAAAAGGCGGGCGAATACGCCATCATGGCGATCCTGATGCTGGCCATGGGCCTGCCGGCGCTGATCGGCGCACAGGGGCGAGGTCTCTGGGAACCGCGCTACACGCCAACGCTCGCCCGCCGGCGGCTCGTCATTCTGGGGCTCGGCACGCTCGGCAGTGCCGCAGCCGCCCGCGCCCGTAGCTTTGAGATGGCGATTACCGGCGTCAGCCTGAGCGGACGCGCCCACCCGGCGTGCGATTCAACGTTGCCGGTCTCGGCCCTCGATACGGCGCTGCCGGAGGCGGAGTTCCTGTTGCTCGCCTGCCCGCTCACGCCGCTCACCCGGGGAATGATCGATCACCGGCGCCTGGCGCTGCTTCCTGCCGGGGCAGGCGTCGTCAACATCGGCCGCGGTGCCGTTCTGGTCGAAGAGGCACTCACCAGGCTCCTCAGCTCTGGTCACCTTGGCGGCGCCATTCTCGATGTATTCGCGACCGAGCCCTTGCCGCCGGACCACACCTTCTGGCGGACACCGAACCTTGTGGCGACACCGCATGTCTCATCCGACGACCCCTCAACCTACACCGCGCGCACCCTCGACCGCTTCTTCGTTGCGCTCCAGCAACTCCGCCGCGGCTTGAGCCCTGCCAACCTCGTCGATCGCACGCGCGGCTACTGAGCGTGCGGCTAGAGCAATATCACCCTGACTGGAATCGCCAGATGCCAGCCAAGGTGATGAAATTGCTCGAGAAAACAAACATGGAGCGCGTTCAGTCACCCTGAACGCGCCCTAGTACCCGGGATCAGACTTGCGTGAGACACTGTCCGCAACGAAATTCCTTCCTCCCTCCCCCTTGCGGCTACGGGAGTCGCACATGTACGGAATGAACTCTCCCCTTTTATCAGCCTGTTGCGGCCAAACCCTTGTTCGTCGAGGGGCACCATCGAGTTTCCAGCCCGCTCCTGGCAGTCCGCGGCGCGGCCGGCGGAAGGGCGAGGCCATGAATGTTGTAGGTTGACACTAAGGAACTTGCGCTCCCTCCCGATCCGGTATTCGGCTCCCAGCGATTGCAGACCCCGCCTCGACCCCCAAAAACCGAGTGCGGCGGACTCAAGAAAATCGATTCGCACTCGTGCGACCTCCATAGCCCTTGTGGGGAGGGTGGCGCGGAGCGCCGGGTGGGGGCGAGTCACTCAAGAACCAAAATGAGTACTAGCGAGGCTCCGCCTCAGACCGACGAGCCATGTTGCGCTGCAAAAACTTGACACATCTGCACAAACTTCGAGCAGTTAAGCAAAGCTGGTGTCCTGCCCCCGACGTTTGTTGCCTGTGGCAACAAATGTAAGGGGATCAGCAGGCCACTGAAAATAAAGGCTGGTGTGCCGACCCTGGTTGCCTCTCGATGAGCGCCAAGTGTCCGCATCGGCACACTGGTGCCGCTGCTCTCTGGACTCGGTCAGGGCCCACCGGCTCGGTGCTGATGGCGTTGCTTCCGGCCCGCTGCTGCGGAAAGTGGCGCCGGCGCCGCTCGATGGTTCCGCACCCCATCCATGATATCGAAGCCTCACCTGTTCACCATGGTGCAGCTTGCGGCCGCCCATTCCCGGTTCATTCTTCCCGGCCGGCACGCGAGCGAAAGGCCCGGACTGCGCATGACGCTCTCCTTCCATCTCATCGCCACCGATCGGCGCGCCCGCGCCGGCGTACTGGAGACTGCGCACGGCCAGGTGCTCACGCCGGCCTTCATGCCGGTCGGTACACAGGGTTCCGTCAAGGCCATGACCCCCACCGCACTTCATGCCGCCGGTGCCGGGATCATCCTCGCCAACGCCTATCACCTGATGCTGCGCCCCGGCGCCGAACGGATCGCCTCCCTCGGAGGGCTGCATCGTTTCATGAACTGGCCCGGACCCATCCTCACCGATTCCGGAGGGTTCCAGGTGCTTTCCCTCGGCAAGTTGCGCGAAATCTCCGACCACGGCGTCCGGTTCCGCTCGCACATCGACGGCACGCGCCACACTCTCACCCCCGAACGGGCGGTCGTGATCCAGCATCTCCTCGATGCCACGATCACCATGGTGCTCGACGAGTGCACCGAGTTCCCGACCACGGCCGAACTCGCCCGCGGCTCGATGGAGCTTTCGATGCGCTGGGCAGCACGCTCGAAAGCCGCCTACGTGCCACGCTACGGCTACGGCCTGTTCGGCATCGTCCAGGGCAGCATCTACTCCGCGCTCCGCCGCGAATCGGCAGCGCGGCTCACCGCTCTCGGCTTCGACGGCTATGCGATCGGCGGGCTCGCGGTCGGAGAAGGCCATGCCTGCATGCTCGAAACGCTGGAGCCGACATTGGCCGCTCTACCGTCCGGAAGCCCGCGCTATCTGATGGGCGTCGGCACGCCACTCGATATCCTCGAAGCCGTCATGCGCGGCGTCGACCTGTTCGATTGCGTGATCCCGACGCGCGCCGGCCGCACCGCCCGCGCATTCACGTCACGCGGTATCCGCAACCTTCGCAACGCGCGCTTCGCCGCAGATCCCCGCCCACTCGACCCCACCTGCACCTGCCCGGCCTGCACCGGGCATTGCCGCGCCTATCTCCACCACCTCTTCAAGTCGGGCGAAATGCTGGGCGCGATGCTCCTCACCTGGCACAACCTGCACTACTATCTCGGTCTCTGTCGGGGCCTGCGCGCCGCGATCGCCGCAGGCAACCTCTCCACCCATGCGGCGCGACTGCGTGCGGCATGGGAGGAAACCGGGCCGGACCCGGAATTCGAGGGCACGTGATGGACCAGCCAACACTCATCGGCCGCCAGGTTCCGCTGCCTCCAAACCCGGAGGCCGCAATTCTCGAACGGGTACCGAACCCTGATCGAGAGAGAGACTACGTCGTCCGATTCACCTGCCCCGAGTTCACTGCCCTCTGCCCGATCACCGGCCAGCCGGATTTTGCGCACATCGTCATCGACTACCTGCCGGGCGAGTGGCTCCTGGAAAGCAAGTCGCTGAAGCTTTTCCTGGCCAGCTTTCGCAACCACGGTGCCTTCCACGAGGCCTGCACGATGCTAATCGCGCGCCGCGTCGTCGCCGCCGTCACGCCAAGGTGGTTTCGTATCGGTGGTTATTGGTTCCCCCGCGGTGGCATCCCGATCGACGTCTTCTGGCAAACCGGCGCACCACCCCCCGGCCTTTATCTTCCCGAGCAGGCGGTAACGCCGTACCGTGGCCGTGGCTGAGCGGAAAGCCTTCACAGAACCCGGTCGCGAACCCGCAAAGCGCTCCGAGACGCGCGCGCCGGATCGGATAAAAGCGGCAATTCGCCAACGCGCGTCAGCCCTTGGTTTTGACGCGGTCGGCTTTGCCCCGGCCTCACTCTCTGCCGCTGAACGGAAACGATTCCGGGAGTTCCTTGCTGCTGGCTGGCATGGGGAGATGGAATGGCTGGCCCGTAACGAGGACCGCCGCGCCGATCCGCACACGCTTTGGCCCGAGGCTCAGACGGTGATCGCCCTTGGCCTTTCTTACGCTCCCGCTGCCGACCCCCTGGCGGGGCTTGCCGATCGCGAGTGCGGCAATATCTCGGTTTACGCGCGCGGCCGCGATTATCACGACGTTTTTAAAGGCAAGCTGAAAAACCTTGCGGGCTTCATCGCCGGATATTTTGGCGCCGGCGTCAAGGTGTTCGTCGATACCGCCCCGGTGATGGAGAAGCCGCTCGCCGAGCGCGCCGGTCTCGGCTGGCAGGGCAAGCATACCAATCTGGTCTCTCGCCGGCACGGCTCCTGGCTATTCCTCGGCGAAATCTACACCACGCTCGCCCTTCCGGCCGATGCACCCGAGAGAGATCACTGCGGTACCTGCCGCCGCTGTCTCGAGGTCTGTCCCACCCGTGCCTTCCCGGCGCCCTACAAGCTCGACGCACGGCGCTGCATCTCCTACCTGACGATCGAGCACCCCGGTCCGATCCCGGAGGAATTTCGCCCGTTGATCGGCAATCGCATCTATGGCTGCGACGATTGCCTCGCCGTCTGTCCGTGGAACCGCTTCGCCGTTGCCGGCCGCGAGGCGAAGCTCACCGCCCGCGATGACCTCGCCGCGCCGCCGCTCGCAGCACTGGCCGCACTGGATGATGCGGGCTTCCGCGCGCGCTTTGCAGCCTCGCCGATCAAGCGCATAGGGCGCCATCGCTTCGTGCGCAATGTCCTGATCGCAATTGGCAATTCGCAGCAGCAGAACCTCGCGCCGGCCGCCCGCGCCCTGCTCTCCGATCCCGATCCGGTCATCGTCGACGCCGCCTGCTGGGCACTCGAGCGGCTGGCGCGTGATGATCTCTGATCCCCTCCATCCACTGCCCACGGCAGCGGACTTCGGAGGCACGACACTGGCTTTGTCTGCTCGGGCTCTGTCTGCTCGATCAATTTCATGGCATCGGCGGTGTGCTGCGCGATCTCGCCACACGGCATAGTGATGTGGGCGGACGGATCTGATGCTCGAGAAGCGAAGCGTCACGCTCTCCGGCCACCGCACCAGTGTCGCCCTCGAGCCCGAGTTCTGGCAGGCTTTGGCGGCGATCGCGGAGCGCGGCGGCCGCACACTCTCCGCTCTCATCGCCGAGGTCGACGCGGTTCGCGGGCCGGACCGGCCACTCGCCTCTGCACTCCGCGTGCTGGCACTTCGGGAGCGACCTGCCGCCAACATCGGAATTAACCCTAAGCGTTAATCATTGCGCAACGGAGTGCGCAGCAAACTCGCCACATCCGCCGGAAAACGCCGGCGGGAGCGAGGAAAAATGCTCACTTCTTCCGACTCCGATCTCCCCCTCCCCGATCGCTTCAGCCCGCTGGTGCTGATTGACCGGCTGATCGCGCTTGCCGAACAAGCGGACCGTGCGGGCATGGCTGCCGCCGCCGGTCGTCTGCTCCGTCTCGCCTATGTGGTGTGCGACGACGTGCCGAACTGACTGTTGCGCCACCAGCGATATGCCCCCCGCGATCAGCGAACGGAGTGTCTCGCCCTATCGGTGGATGGCGCGCTTGGCGCTGAGCCGCGTGGCGTCCCATTGCAAGGCGGCATTCATCTCCTCGATCCGCTGCGGTCGCGCGATCGGGCCGCCGAGTCGCACCACCAACTCCGGCGCCCCGGCAAGGGCCGGCCGAACCGCCAACCGTATCGCCTCGCTCCTGGCCGGCAGATCCAGCATTCCGTCCGCCGTCACCACCCCCCCATCTGCCAGCATTCGCGCACGCACCAGCCGGAACCTGCCCGTCCTGCCGCGCGCGCTGACCTCGAGCCGGGCAAATGGGCTCCGCCCGCCGGCAAGCGCCTTCGCCAGCGCCGGAGCAATCTCATCGGCACTCTCTCCCCCTGCCAGCGCCGCGCGCACCTGAGCCACACTCAACCCGGACAGCACACCGTTCCGCACCGCAGCCTCAACTGATCCGCCGAGCGTCGCCAGCAACGCTGCCGGCCCGTATCCCTGGGCAGTAACGCTGGCCGTCCCGTCGAGCGTTCCCGCCTCGAGGTCAGGGACTCCCCCCGTCAGCCCACCCTTCAGCCGAATTCCCGAAACCGCAGCGCCCAACCTGAAATGCGGCGGTCCAGTCCCACCGGCCACCCTCAGCACCGCGGCCAGCGCGCCCCCGCCCGGCACGTTGCCATTGACCTCGATCACCGCCTGGCGCGCGCCAACGTCGAGTGACCCTTCCGCGCCCTCGAGCACCACACGCTGCCCCGCAATCACTTTTGCAGCGGCCAGCGCAAGCGCCATTCTCCTGCCGCCGCCCAGCTCAAGCAGCAGCTTGCCGAGCGTCGGCCCGGGCGGTGGAATCGGCAGGATGTTCGCCCGCACGTTGCCGCTGATTTGAGACCCGTCATGATCCGCGATGCTCCCGCTGGCATGCAGCAGCCCCGCGTTCAGCCGGAACTCCTTCAGGGACCAGCCCTGCGGACCTTCTGCTGCCTCCCCGATCAACGACAACGACCCTGGGCCGAGCCAGCCGATCGCATCGGCGAGCCCACTCTCGGCAATCAAATCTGCGGCGCCAGGGTCGCGCACGCTGACCGGGCCCTGCCAGGCACCATTGTCCAGATTGACGATCGGAGCAGCGGTCCAGCGAAAATCGCCGAGTTGTGCCTTGATTGTCAGCTCGAGGTGCTTGGGCGGGCCTGCCGCCGTGGCATTCAGCGCGAATGCGGCCCGCCAGCGTCCGATTGCGGTCGAGAATGGTCGCGGAAGCACGTTGGCCAGCGCCTGAGGCCCTGCCGCTGCCAACGCCAGATGACCATCGGTAACCGTGCCGCCCACACCGATGGTCCCGGAAGCGATCGCGTGCACTCCATTCACGGTCGCATCGAGCCGCCTCAGAATCACTTGCCCGGACTCCGCGGCGGCATCGAGCGACAGCTCGCTGATCGCCATCCTGTCGAATGTCGCCTTGCCCGCCGTCAGGCGAAGCTCAAGCGACATCCCTTTGAACAAGGCTGGCAGCTTCGCGATCGGAAACCCCCGGCCGTGCGCTGCCTCAAAGAACCCTCCGGGTAGCCACCGGCCAAGGTCCAACTGCTCGAACCGGAGCCCGGCGCTGATCGCCGGCCGGCCGCCGAGGCCGAGGCTGAGGCTACCCGTAACGCCGCTGCGATCGACGGTGCCCTTGAGATCGTCGAGGGCAATGCCGTGCGCTCCGATCACCACCCCCCCGCCGATTGTTGCCGCACCCAGCGCCGCCGCCGGCAACGGTGGCAGGACGCCCGGTGCGGCGGCGTCCAGCCAGTGCATGGTCGTCAGCAGAGCCGGCGCAGCAAGGTGCGCCGTGCCCTGGAACCGCCACTCGGCCTCTGCACCGGCGGCCGGTGCGCTCCGTACCACCCGACCTTCTGCGGCGAACGCTGCGTCGCCGGGCAGGATCGCGCGAAACGCGCCGATCCTGGCGCCCCCGGGGCCCAGTACGACGGCCAGATCCAAATGCTGCAACAGGCCGTGGGCGAGGGTCGCGCGCGGCGCCGAGAAACTAAGCCCGACCCGCATCCGGTTCTCGCCCCCGCCGCGCAGCACGGCGAGCCAAGGGTCGAGCGGCACCGTGTCCTCGCTGGCCAGCACGAGATCAAGCCTCGGCCCGGGCATCAGGCTCAGCGTGCCGGCGCCGTGCGCGCTCACCGAACCGAACCTGGCGACCACCCCCTCGAGCCGGATCGCAGAGTGCACCAGCGTGAACCGGCCATCGGCATGAAAAGGCAGCGGCGGAGCCGTCATCAGGTCTGAAAGCTTCGGCCCGTCCAGTGCGATCTCCCCAGAGAGCCCACCGTCGGGCGCAAGCTGCCCGGTGACTTTCGCCGCAATTCCCCGAGCGGTGCCGCCACTCTGCAGGCTGGCCTCAAACCGTCCGGTCCCATCTGCCTCGGGTTCGCCAAGCCTGAAGTCGAGCGTCCAGGTGGCCGGCCCAACGGCGGCGCTGCCGACGAGCGTCAGGGCTCTGCTGCCCCGACCGGCGACCAGAGTCGCATCGACTTGCTTGAGCACGATGCCGCCGGCATCGACCTCGCCATCCTCGATCCGCGCCGAAAGCACCGTCGGCCACCAGGGCGGAGCCAACTCCAGGCCGCGCCAGGGTGGCCAGGCCAGACGGAAAACCGGGTGGCGGAGCGTCAGCGATCGGGCATCGACCTCTCCGGTCAGGAGCGGCAGCAGCGCGACCCTGAGCCGCAACTCGCCGATCGTGATCTCTGCGCCGCCACCGCCCACGCTGACCCGCGAGGCCGTGAGCACCGGTTCGGGCAGTACCGATAGCGAGACCGGACCCGCAATCGTCACCGGCCGTCCGAGCGCCTCGCTCGTCAGCACTTCGAGGCTGCCCCGATATCGGTTCCAGTCGGTGAATCCCGGTAGCACCGCGGCCACGGCAATCACCACCACGATGACGATCGCCACCGCGAGCACCAGGAAACGCAAGGCACGCATCTCTCAGTGTCCGCTAGTACATCGATTCCATGAAAGCGCTCATATCACTACGCTTCCCCTCTCCCTCTGCGAGAGGGGCCTCTCTTTTTCTCCCCTCTCCCTCTGCGAGAGGGGTCGGGGGTGAGGGTGGGACCGGAGGCCCGGCGCCCACAACACCGGTGCCCACAACATACGAGTCGTTTCATGGAAACGCTCTACCACTGGTCATCTCGCAGCGGGTTGTGCGAATCCGAAACTACCGCCCATTCTCCGATCGGCCTCCGGCATCGGGCGCGCAAAATGAACAAAGCCGGCGCGGCGAACAAGCGCCGGTCGCATCCCGCTCCTCCTCACGCCCGGCACGGCCCACTGAGGGTGGCATATCGGCAGCCCGTGAAAGCTGATACGACAACCCGGTCTGGCGGCGAAGGCGTGATGGGCTATTGGGGCAAACTCATTGGCGGCATGGCGGGGCTTGCCATGGGCGGCCCGCTCGGGGCGGTGGTCGGCGCAGCGATCGGCCACGCCGCCGATGTCGGCGTCCTCGGCGACTTGCGCCGGCAAATGAGCGCGAGCCTTGGCCGCGATTCGTCTCCACTCGGCCCGGCGCGCATTGCTGCCCTCTTCGGACGGCGCGAGGAGGTGTTCGCAATTGCGGTCGTGGTGCTCGCCGCAAAGCTTGCCAAGTGCGACGGCACCGTCAACCGTGTCGAGATCGAGGCCTTCAAACGCCACTTCCGCATTCCACCCGAATCCGTCCACCAGGTCGGCCGCCTGTTCGACCAGGCACGCGAGAGTTCCTCGGGTTTCGAGCCATTCGCCGAGCAGCTCGCCGAGACGTTCGCTGACAATCGCGGCACACTCGAGGAGGTGCTCGGGGCACTCTACATGATCGCCCGCGCGGACGCTCCCGTGAACGCGCGCGAGGAAGCCTTTCTCGCCCGCGTTCACCGCGCCTTCCGTCTCGACCAGCTTGCGTGGGACCGGGCGCGTGGCGCGTCACCATCGTACCCGATGGAGTTGGGCGACCCTTACACCGTCCTCGGCCTCAAAGAGAGTGCGACCGATTCGGAGATCCACGCCACCTGGCGGCGGCTGATGCGCGAGAATCATCCCGACAGCTTGGCCGCGCGTGGCGTCCCCGAGGCCTTCATCGCCAAGGCAACCGAAAAAGTGGCGCGGATCAACGCGGCGTGGGATCGCATCAAGCGGGAACGTGGCTTGTGAGCATCG